>JABSSK010000182.1 GCA_013214265.1 Saprospiraceae bacterium
AAGGCTTTGATATTCCCCATCTCCAAACGCAAAAGAAAACGGTCCCAGATTGGATCTAAACTCTGGTTTCTGGGTGGTAACTCATTCGAAGCTGTAATAATTCCCCGGATATCAACCTTCAGATCTTTGTCCCCATTTCGGTAAATCTTTTCATTCAATATAGTCAGTAGTGCATTTTGTATTGCAGGACCAGCTTTCCATATCTCATCCAGAAATACAATATTAGCCCCTGGCATATATCGCTCCGTCAAACGCTCGTATTTGTCTTCCTCTTTTAATTTTTTGATTGAAACCGGGCCAAACACTTCATCCGGTGTACTGAACTTACTCATAAGATACTCAAAGGAAGTACCATCCAAAAAGGCATATTTAAGCCGACGTGCAATTAAACTCTTCCCCACTCCTGGAGGCCCTAAAAGAAATATACTTTCCCCTGCAATAGCACTCAAAAGTGCGAGTCGAATAGCAGACTCCCGTTCATAGAGGCCTTGCCCCAAAGCGTCCAGTAGCGCATGGACCCTATTTCGAATGCCTATATCTGTAATCGTACTCATTTATATTCTATTCTTGATTTCGCAAACCATCATGAGCAATAAAGTGGTTACGCCTAACTTCTTCTGCACTTGCAGGCCGTAGGTGCAATACAACCCCGTGAAAATAAAGGGTCTTTCCTGCCATAATGTGGTTAAAGTCAATCGTGACCAGTTCATTATTCCAGCTTAGAATCTTTCCATTGTGGGATTCTCCCAGATCATCAGATAAGGTCACAAACTGGCCTTCCTTAAGAAGATCATCCTGTACAACCTCACCTTCCTGAAATATACGCGCCGGAACATCCAAGATATTGTCGGTATGCACTGGACCATAAGCCTCATCAGGGGTCAGAGTAAAAGAAAAAGCATCACCTTCACGCAAACCAGTAATATGCTTTTCGAAAGCAGGCAAAAGAGCTCCCGTTCCAAACATAAATTGAAATGGATAAGTAACATCCATCGTTTCAACTACCAATCCAACAGCATTATTCTCTCGGACCTGATACGAAAGGGTAACGACAATATTTTCCGCAATAATCATCATTTATTCTTACTTCAGACTATACGTTCAAGTTATGAACGTGTCGAGTTGGGAAAGTAAGCTAACAAACTATTGAAGCGCTTGTTCTAGTTAGGAGAATAGGACCTAAGATAGCTCCTTAGCCGATCATACCTATCAAGCGTCTGTTGTGGTACACGCAAAGCTTCCAATCGGTCTCTATACATTTGAGTAAGCGCCTCAAAACCAGGTCGTTTGTTAATTTTTGACATTACAATGCCTCGAATACATCGATTTACTTGATTGTGCACCAATGGAAGCGGGTGGTTAGGGTGTCGGTTGAACAGGTTACCCAACTCTTTTAATCTAGTGTACTTATCTAGAAAACTGAACCCACCTTTGTCAAGTTGGGAGCGTATTTCTTGTAAAATCGGCTGCAGATCAGTCGAAATGGAAACCTCGAATCTTTGAAAAGAATGGCCATGCAATTTCGCTAGCGGGGTTACTAAGGTCATGCTATTGGGTTTGAACCCTAATAGCCCATTGGTAAACGGATAAGCCAGATTTTCAACCGTATCTTGCCGTACACCCAAATGAATTTCCAATAAGGAAACATCCGAATAGTTAGCCATCGATACAATTATGGACTGGAAACCAGTTTGGGTTGGTCTCCTAAATTGGTCCCATTGTGCTACATAAACAAAACCCATCGGCTGAAGAAATAGCGCCAGACCAGAAACTACACGTTGCTTGAGGCTTGGAAGTCCTGATGTACTTTGATTTGACATATCAGCCTGTTCTTCAATAGCATTATTAATAAATAGGTGGAATTACAAACCCAAGAATTTATACAGTAAAATTCTTGATTTCATACTCAAAGTAACTAACGTGAATAATGCCATCCGGTTCATTAAAACATAAACTTCTTATTTACGCCAGTAACCTTTAAACAAAATTTAACGCAATTCAATCCGCTATCATGAATATATTTAGCGGGTAAAACGTTAGAATTGAGGAACAGATTGATCACGATAATAAACCGCCTAATGAAAAATATTTTAACCTTTTTAAGTGCTTTTTTCCTTCTCACTGTTGGGTATGCACAAACCAATAATCAAATGGTCTCCCCATCTGATTCTGATCCTGAGGCGAAACTGTTGCTTGATAAAATGCGGAATAAGTATCAGAATTACAGATCGATTCAGGCTAACTTTGATCTAGCTCTTGCTTTCCCCAACCAGCCAGTAGAAAATCAAAAAATTGAAATATTACAATCCGCTGAAAAATATCGATTAGAAATGCCGGGCAGAACCATTATTTCTGATGGGGTCTCCATCTGGATGATTTTGCATCGCAACAAAGAAGTACAAATAAATAATGCCCCAGAACCAGGAGAAGACCAAGGTATCATGTCACCCCAATCCCTTTTTAATATTTATGAGTCAAACGAATTTGTATATGCCTTAAGTAACGAAATGAAGGAGGGAAATACATTCGTCCAGCAAATTGAATTTAAGCCTATTGATACTTTTTCCGACTATTCAAAGTTACGACTCACACTCAACAAAAGCGATGCTTCCTTCAAGCGAATTAAAACCTTCGGAAAGGATGGCTCCCAGTTTACACTGACGCTGAATCGTATCTCACCAAATATCAAAACGGCAGCTACGGATTTTGTATTCAATAAATCTGACTACCCAGATTATTACATTGAAGACTTAAGATAATTTCACATTCATCGTATGTCAGACCATACGACTCAGAGGTAAGAGGTATGCATTCAATCCAATGTGCATACCTTTTTTTGTGCAAATAAAAAGGGGATACTCAGGTCCTACGATTTTATATCTTCCATATGGTCGCAGTTTTCTATCTTTCGCGATCAACAATGGAAGAAACCAATGGGCTTCAAGTCGTTTTTAGTAAAACCTTTTGCGAAAAAAATCGCCAAACAAATAGATTTATGGGCGGCTAATGCTGTAGAAGAGCAGGATAAAATTCTGCGCAAGCTCATCGAAACTGGTCGAAATACAGCCTTTGGACGTGATCATGGTTTTGAGCAAATCCATGCTTACAAAGACTTTATTCAGCATGTTCCCATTAGGGACTACGAAGGCCTCCGCCCTTACGTGAATCGGATCATATCTGGAGAAAAAGATGTGCTCTGGACAGGCCGGCCTACCTATTTTGCCAAAACATCAGGTACCACGTCAGGCGTCAAATACATTCCGCTAACCAAAGAAAGTATTCCCAATCATTTTGGAACGGCAAGAAATGCACTCTTCAATTATTATGCCCGAACCGGAAAAGGGAAGTGGCTCGATGGAAAATTAATTTTTTTAAGCGGATCCCCTGAAATGCAGGATATAGGAGGAATTCCGACAGGCCGCCTTTCTGGAATTTCCAATCACTTAATTCCTTCCTGGCTCAAATCAAGTCAGCTCCCGTCTTACCCATCCAATTGCATCGAAGAATGGGAAGAAAAACTAGACGTTATCGTTCAAGAAACTCGTCATGCCGACATGCGGCTGATTAGTGGTATTCCGCCCTGGGTTCAGATGTATTATGAGCGTTTATTGGAGGTCACCGGCAAAGCCTACATTAAAGATATATTCCCTAATTTTTCTGTTTTTGTGTATGGTGGTGTGAATTATAAGCCTTACCGAGCAAAGTTAGAATCCCTAGTTGGGAAAAGCCTCGACAGTGTGGAAACTTACCCTGCGTCGGAGGGTTTTATTGCCTTTCAGGATCGTCAAGATACCGAAGGATTATTGCTGAATGCTGCATCGGGCATATTTTTTGAGTTTGTACCTGCCAACGAAATTTTTGCCGAAAGGCCAACAAGACTCTCGCTCCGTGATGTAGAAATAGGGGTTAACTATGCCCTAATTATTAATAGTAATGCAGGCCTCTGGGGCTATAACATCGGAGATACAGTTCAATTTGTCTCTACCGATCCATATCGCCTAATTGTGACAGGCCGTATCAAACACTTCATTTCCGCCTTCGGGGAACATGTTATTGGTAAAGAAGTTGAGCAGGCTATTTTGGAAACAGCTCAAAAAGAAGGTGTACGCATTGTCGAATTTACAGTAGCCCCCCAAGTAACACCACCTGACGGAGGAACCCCTTATCACGAGTGGTTCGTAGAGTTCGATAAAGAACCCGCTGATATACAAGCATTTGCTAAAAAAGTCGATGCTTCCATGGTACGCCAAAATATATATTACGAAGACTTAATAGCCGGTAATGTTCTTAAACCTTTGCGCATTCGATCGATGCAAAGAGATAGCTTCCGAAAATATATGAAAACGCAAGGAAAATTAGGTGGACAAAACAAAGTACCCCGTTTAGCAAATGACCGGAAAATTGCAGATGCACTTTTACCATTTATCAAATCTTGAATTTTATGAACTGAATTCGAAAAATGCCCATTTCTTTAGTACTTTGAGCCATTACCTAATTATTGTTCATGAAAGTACTCCATGTAAGTGCTGAATGTTACCCAGCAGCAAAAGCAGGCGGTCTTGGCGATGTTGTGGGCGCCCTTCCTAAGTACCTCAACAATATGGAATGGCCCTCAGCCGTAATTATGCCGAAATACCGCACAAAATGGGTTCGTGCACAAAAAATACGACCAGTCTTTGCTGGTGTCTATCCACTCAAAGGAGATTTGATACCCTACAGTATTGAAATCGCTGAAAATACAGAACTAGGCTTCCCCTTGTACCTAGTCAATATTGTAGGACAGTTTGACCGCCCAGGTATTTACGGCGACTCCGATGCAGGATGGTACTCGGATAATGGCACTCGATTTATCCATTTTCAGTTAGCCACATTGGCCTGGGTCAAACAAATGTCCTCGCCTCCCAGCCTGAATCATTGCCATGATTATCACTCCGGATTGATTCCTTTTCTGCTTAAATACGGGGAAGGATATGAATCGATGCGTGAGTTGCCAACTGTCTTTACCATCCATAATGGCGAATATCATGGAGAACTACCTTGGAAACATGCCGATCTATTGCCTAAATATCCTCCAACAGCAAAAGGACTATTGGACTGGAATGGACTAATTAATCCACTCGCTTCAGGTATTAAATGTGCCTGGACCCTAACCACTGTTTCTTCCACTTATTTGGATGAATTAAGTCAAGATGCTAATGGGCTGGAAGTACTTTTTAAACAAGAGAAAAGCAAGTCTATCGGCGTGCTGAATGGTATTGATGATAAAGTTTGGGATCCTGGATCAGACCCGCTAATTAAACATCATTTTACTGGTAACTGGCCTGACTTCAAACGTAAAAATAAAGAAGAATTACTCGATCAGTTCTACTTTGACATACGCTTTCCAGTTGTGACGTTTATCGGTCGACTGGTACGTGAAAAAGGAGCCGATATACTCCCGGATTTGATTGATCGGATGCTCAAATCCACAAACGATATTAATTTTCTGGTGCTGGGTACCGGCGAACCTCATATCCATGAAGGTCTGTTGGGGCGCAAGCACATCTACAATCGTCGGTTTGATGTCGCACTCGAATATAATGAACAATTAGCCCATCAGCTTTACGCTGGTTCTGACTTCCTCCTGATGCCTTCTCGAGTTGAGCCTTGTGGCTTAAACCAAATGTACGCGATGCGATACGGAACTGTTCCAATTGTACGAACCGTAGGGGGGCTCAAAGATACGGTTATTGATGTTTTGGAATCTCCAACGGAAGGAAGAGGTTTTCGCTTTGACCTTTTCAATCTAGAAGAAGCACAACATGCTCTATGGAGAGCCCGAGAATACGCGCAACAAAGTCAAAGTTTCCATGAATTAAGAGAACGAATCACACACATCGATTTCTCCTGGGATCGAGCTGCTCTTCATTACATATCCATCTACAAACATTTCCAAAATCCGTCTTTGTTATGAACCCAAGTATTATAAGTCTTATTCTGGGCGGAGGTGTAGGCTCTCGCTTATATCCTTTAACCAGCCAGCGTTCCAAGCCTGCTGTACCTATAGCAGGTAAATATCGTCTAATTGACATTCCCATTTCCAATTGCCTGAACTCCGGATTAAAACGCATGTTTGTTCTGACACAGTTCAATTCTGCCTCCCTCAACTCCCACGTTAAAAATACTTACCACTTTGATTTATTTAGCCGGGGGTTCGTTGATGTGCTGGCTGCAGAACAAACGCATCAGAGCGGAGACTGGTTTCAAGGTACAGCCGATGCCGTTCGCCAATCCATGCACCATTTGGTCAATCATGAATATGACTATGTATTGGTGTTAAGTGGTGATCAGCTTTATCAAATGGATTTCAAGAAACTGGCCGAAGCACATCTTGCTCAAAAAGCAGATCTTACCATTGCGACAATCCCTGTAACCGAGCGAGATGCATCTGGTTTTGGTATCATGAAAGTTGATCAAGACCAATTCGTTGAGCGTTTCGTGGAAAAACCGAAAGGACCAGAAGTCAAAAATTGGGCATCTCCAGTAGCGGAAGAATATGCTGCCAAAGGAAAACATTATCTCGCATCCATGGGTATCTACCTGTTTAGCCGTAAAGTCATGGAAAAGCTGTTTACTGATAATGATAAGGCTGTCGATTTCGGTAAAGAGATCATTCCCAGTGCCATAGAAAATGGATATCGCGTTGCCAGCTATGCGTTTGATCATTATTGGACAGACATCGGTACGATCCGTTCTTTTTTCGAAGCTAATATTGCATTGACCGATCCTATTCCCGAATTCAATCTTTTTGACAACCGGGCAAATGTTTTTACACATCCTCGTCTATTAGCACCCTCTAAAGTATATGGAACATTCCTTAACCGAGCCTTATTAGCTGAAGGCTGTATTATCCATGCCAAAAAAGTGGACCGTGCAATCATTGGTATCCGGTCCCGTATCGGAGAAGGTTCCGAAATCACCAACAGTATTATGATGGGTGCAGACTATTACGAGGATATTGAAGACATCACTAACCCTAAACACGGTGCCCCAATTGGTATTGGAAATAACTGTGATATTGAAAATACCATCATTGACAAAAATGTGCGTATCGGTAATAACGTAACTATTCGGGGGTCCGTAATTTTAGAAGATGGCGAAACCGATACTTATGTTATTAGAGACGGAATTATTGTCCTAAAAAAAGGTTCATACATTCCATCTGGGACCCAAATCGGTGATGTATAAACCAATGGAAAACAAAATGTAGTTCTTAAAAGCCCCGCATTTTTCAAAACCGAATCATGCGGGGCTTGAAACAAGTATACCAACCTTATCCGATATCATTAAGTATGTAAGACCCTTACCTTATCTGCTTCAATAAGGTGTCGTAACACATCCGACAAGATTAATCTCAGTGGTCGTTCTAGGCATGCTTATATCCTACAATAGCCAATATGAAGAATCATTAGAACATTTCTCCCGCCCGCTTACCATCAAAGAACTGTCAATTCCTGCTATTCAACTTGAAAGCAAAAGAAATCCAATTAATTTTCATGATATTTTGAGGTTATGAACTATTAAATTCTCATTTAATTAGTGTAACAAGTATTTTTGTCAATCATCTTACCCTTAAGCCAAAAAAGAATCAACCATGAGGATAATCGAAACGACTAGACTCGAAGAACTAGAAAAAGAATCCAGAAAACTGGAAACATCTGGCCAACGTCGACAGAATTGGAACCAACTGATACAGGCCCATGCTGATCATTTTCTAGATCAGTTACCGGTCAGTAATGCTTTCGATCTAAAAGCGGACCGAGGTAAAGGGCTGCTTGATTGCCGTATTGAAGAAGAAGGCAAACCAATGGAACAATTATTAGCTACTTTATCTGAGCATGTGGATGAAAACGGCATTAATCCAGCCTCGGGAAAGCACTTGGGTTATATACCCGGAGGGGGAGTATTCCCTGCAGCACTGGGCGACTATCTGGCTGCTGTCACAAATCGGTACGCGGGGATGTTTTTTGCTAATCCCGGTGCTGTACGCATTGAGAACCAACTGATCCGTTGGGTAAGTGATATGGTGGGCTTTCCAGAAACATCACACGGCAACCTCACTTCTGGTGGCTCTATTGCTAATTTGGCGGCAATAATCTGTGCCCGTGACTCCCGAAATGTTCAATTGGAAGATATCAGGAAACAAGTAATTTATGTAACGAGTCAAACACACCATTGTGTGCAAAAAGCATATCGCATCGCCGGAATGGGAGAAGCCCCTATTCGATACATACCAACCGATGAGCGATTCAGGATGGATACTTCCTTACTACACCAAGCCATAGAAAACGACACGCGTGCGGGTTTGCAGCCCTTCATGATCATTGGTTCTGCGGGTACAACGGATACTGGAGCGATCGACCCCCTTGACGAGTTGGCCGACATTGCTCAAGCCTACAATTGCTGGTTCCACGTTGATGCTGCCTACGGAGGCTTTTTTATGCTCTCGCCCGAACAAAAACCTAAATTTAAAGGTATTAGCAAGGCTAATTCCGTTGTCATTGACCCACATAAAGGCCTATTTATTCCTTACGGCTCAGGGGTGGTACTCATCCGAGATGCCAAAATTCTGTATGATACTTTTAATTATACCGCCAGCTACCTACAGGATGCACTAGATGCTACAGAAGAACTTAACCCTTCCGATCTTTCTCCTGAACTAACCAAACATTTCAGAGGAATGCGCATGTGGTTACCCCTTCAGCTATTTGGTGTAAGGCCATTTCGAGCCTGTGTCGAGGAGAAAATTGCGTTGTGCCATTATTTCTACAACCGTATCCAAGAAGTAGGTTTTCAGGTTGGACCAGAACCTGATTTGTCCG
>JABSSK010000183.1 GCA_013214265.1 Saprospiraceae bacterium
CTTACGGCACGGGAGGTTAAGGATATTCTCATTCAAACCGCCGATAAAATTGGCAATAGTTGGGAGTATAGAAATGGCCACTCTAATAAGTATGGCTATGGTAGAGTAAATGCCGGTAGAGCTATTACAGAAGCATTAAGAAGAAAGTCCCAAATACCGTCTAGCGGAACGAGCCATGGTACAAGTGGTACCCATCCTTCCAGTGGCTTGTTTGAGGTGAGTGTAAATAATAATGTGACACTAGGTTTTGGCGTCCAGATTGGAGCATTCTCCGATTATGATGGGGTTATGTTAATGGTGAGTGATCTGGAAAGAAGATACAAACAGCCCGTTCACGTGCAGGCTGCAAATTCAGGAGGCCAAACCATCTATCGAGTAGTTGTCGGTTCTTTTGCTACAGCAAATGAGGCTTTACCACTGCAATCAGAACTACGTCGCCGAGGGTATCCGGACGCTTTTATTAAAAATTTAAAAAATGTGTAAAGTAAATGCGTTGACAAATTTCAATTAACCAAAGTAGGATTGTCAGAATAAATCAGACCTAAACCATCTATCTCCTTCATCATGTGGATGCTGACTTTCACGAAGTCGCTCCTGCTTGGTCTTGTCAAAAATATCGCGATCTAAGAAGTAATCCTGTTCGAGTGCTTTGGGGTCATCTTCCCAAGAGAACCGTTTGGGCTTTTCATCCTCTTCAATAACATTTTTAAACCAAAATGCAGTAAATATGCCCGCAACAGCACCTAGCAAGTGACTTTCCCAACTGATGCCTTCCTGACCTGGAAGGATACCCAAAAACATGGAGCCGTAGTAAAAAACAACGATAAGCGACAGTACGATCGACTTTATATTACGCCGAAAAATACCCGTCCAAAAAACAAAGGCTACCAAACCATACACAACACCACTGGCTCCTATGTGGTAAACAGATCGGCCAAATAACCAAACGAGAAGCCCCGTCATGATATAAACCATTACAAAGGTGGGAATGGCTACGCGGCGATAGAAAAACATGATCATACTACCCATCATAAGCAAAGGAATGGAATTGGATAGTAAATGAGCCCAGTCACCATGCAGGAGCGGCGCACTAAGAATACCACGCAGGCCAGAGATTTCCCGCGGATATAGTCCGTAATACCCCCAATCCATACCTAGAATGAATTGAATAGTATGGATAATCCACAATAAAGCTACAAACTGGATAGGTAAAGCTACACTCTCTAAAAATCTTTGACCGATGCTTTGAGTATTCATGTCATACGTCTATTTAAACAACTAAACGGCCTTACCCCCCTCAAAGGTTTCGAATGGTTTGATTTACACGGGCAGTATTATACGAATGGGCACAGGAATTCGATCAACGCTACGGCCAATGTGCTTAGGCTAAGGCAGATAGAATAGATGCCATTTCTTGCATACCAGCATCAATAGTTTGGTGTCCCTTGATGGCCTCTTCGAATGGTGTCTTGGCAATACGCTGATTAACAATACCAATCATGTGTCCGGATTCTTTAGCTAATAAGCTTTTTACAGCTGCAACACCCATTTGGCTGGCACGAACCCTCTCCATGCAGGTAGGCCTGCCACCACGTTGAATATGACCCAACACTGTAACTTTAATTTCATATCGGTTAAAACAACGTTCTTTGACAGCTTCCGCAATACGAAATGCACCACCCGCATCATCCCCCTCAGCAACGACTACAATACTTGATGTTTTCTTTTGTTGGTATCCTTTTTCCAAGGTGGCAACCAGCTTGTCAAGTTGTGTTTTACTCTCGGGAACCAATACT
Source organism: Saprospiraceae bacterium (assembly GCA_013214265.1). Lineage (GTDB taxonomy): Bacteria > Bacteroidota > Bacteroidia > Chitinophagales > Saprospiraceae > DT-110. The sequence continues at coordinate 1,797 of JABSSK010000183.1, forward strand.
GCTTCTGCACCAGTTGCAATACCCGAAGTGAGGGCAATAAAACCTGCATCCCGTCCCATAACTTCCACAAAAAAAAGGCGATCATGGGCATTCGCGGTATCTTTAATTTTATCAATAGCGTCCATCGCCGTATTAATGGCAGTGTCATAGCCTATGGTGTAGTCGGTACCTACTAAGTCATTGTCGATGGTTCCTGGACAGCCAACCATAGAAATGTCCGGATATTCTTGTTGGAAAATACGCGCTCCAGTAAATGTACCATCACCACCAATAGCAACAATACCATCAATATTATGGGCTTTAAGATTGGCATAGGCTGCTGCACGTCCTTCGACAGTCCTGAATTCTTGACTTCGGGCGGAACGTAATATGGTGCCTCCTAGATGGATAATATTACTAACCGAATGATTATTCAAAGGAATAAAGTCAGATTCAATCATGCCTTGGTATCCACGAAGAATACCCATTATTTCTGTGTTATGAAAAATAGCAGTCCGAACTACTGAACGAATGCATGCATTCATGCCCGGAGCATCTCCGCCAGACGTAAAAACACCAATTTTCCTCATGGTATCTGATTTTAGTATTATCCTTATTATTGGTATCTACGCCGAATCAATTTAATAAATGACTTAGCAATTTCAATCCGGTCATCATTTATCCAAGTATACTTTTCGGCTAGTTTTATCAGGTAAGGCTTGGCCTGTGTCATTGATCCTGCTGCGTTTAATTCTTGTAAAGCCTGATTGAGGGTCTCCATATTCCGACCGAAAAGTTCATTCATATACAGCAGTCGATCGTTAATAGACAAGGCACGACTCAGGTCGTTAATTGGGCTTTCACTCAACTTTTCTGATAGATCAGAAGCTTGTTTTATTTCAAATAGCTGTTCGACTTCAGAAGAGGCATAATCTTGGCTGAAAGCTTTTGTTTCAACCACTTTGGGTGGTGGTGGAGGCGTTGGCTCCTCTTTTGAACGCGGAGGTGGGTAGTCGGTAATCAATCTTTTGTTAATAGGTTTGGATTCTGGTTCCGGTTTTGGTGCTGGAGCATGCTTGATGGGAGGTTCGTCGTAGCGCGTAGTGGTTTGGTCACTCAAAGATGGAGACTCAGGGTTCCCAGTAGGCATTGAGTTGGTGGTGTTATTTTCTTGATCATATTTGAACAGCTTATTGAGTTGCTGTAAATAGTTCATCATTAGATCCCTTTCGATATTGGAAACACTACTTTCTTCGTAGTCAATACTGTCGAATAGGGAATTGATTTTTTTTAGTAAAATTCGAGCCTGTTTAAGATTCATAATTATCAGGTCTATCTTGTCTTTTAAATTTTTGACCCCATGCCGTTTTGGTGGAGTCAGGTGGATCATGTACTTTTAGTGCTTACGTAAAAGTAGCACTACAAGGTACAATACGCGCACGGAAAATGGAGTAGATTTTAGAAGTTCCGGATTCTGAGGACCACAAATTCTTAACAGTCTACTTTTAGCGCCTGTTCGTAAAGGTTAGATACAATGCAATATCATGTTTCTGGAACCTCATTTCAAAGGCCAGCGTAGTGGCTGGATCGAAGTAATTTGTGGCTCTATGTTTTCTGGTAAAACAGAAGAGCTGATTCGACGACTTAAGAGAGCTCGAATAGCAGGTCAGGTTGTACATGTATACAAACCTGAAATTGATCGTAGATACCACGACCAGAAGGTAGTATCACACGATGATAATGCACTTATGTCGACACCCATCAGAGATTCCAGTATGTTGCTTGATGTGGCTGACGACGTAAATGTTGTAGGCATTGATGAGGCCCAATTCTTTGATCAGCAGTTACCTGATCGGGTACAGGATTTAGCAATGCGCGGTATTAGGGTCATAATTGCTGGGTTAGATATGGATTTTAGGGGACAGCCTTTCGGTCCTATTCCCGATTTATTGGCGGTTGCAGAATATATTACCAAAGTTCATGCTATCTGTCCGCACTGTGGGAATCTAGCTACGCATTCATACCGGTTGACAACCTTGGAGGAAACGGTAGTGCTGGGTGAAAAAGATGCCTACGAACCCAGGTGCCGAACTTGTTATCATATGGGACCTATTCTGGATTTAAAACCGGTTAAGAGCCAGTTCCCGGAACAAAATTCATCGGATCAATCGAGGCTTCCGTTTAACGATGCTTCGGAATCCAAGAATTAGCTGCCGTTTGGTTTTAAAGGAATGCTTTGGTGATGAGGTACTTGAGGGTGCTTTTCTGTTTTTGTATCACAGAGCGTCTTTCTTTGGTTTTAGCCTATTCACCGTCATCTGAGGCTTTAATTACCACGATTTTCCATTCATATTGTCTACCTTTGCACCTTCGTAAAAAAGAAAGGCATTTTCTATGGCAGGCAAGAAAATAAAATCAGCGCTTATTTCGGTTTTTCACAAAGAGGGTCTGGAACCGATCGTAAGGGAACTACATCGACTGGGTGTTATTATTTATTCTACGGGTGGAACGCAGTCTTTTATCGAAGAATTGGGTGTACCAGTGCAGGCTGTTGAAGACTTAACCTCTTATCCCTCTATTCTTGACGGTCGTGTAAAAACGCTACACCCTAAAATTTTTGGAGGAATTCTAGCTAGACGTGAGGAAAGCCACTTAACGCAATTAGCTCAATTTGATATTCCAGAGATCGACTTGGTTATGGTTGATTTATACCCGTTTGAAGCAACTGTTGCACAAACGGATGACGAGTCAGCCATTATTGAAAAAATAGATATTGGTGGAATTTCTTTAATTCGTGCTGCTGCTAAAAACTATAAAGACGTTGTAATTATCCCTTCTATGGATGATTATGCTCGATTCCTAGAGATATTGCAGGCACAACAAGGAGAGACAACATTGGCTGATCGGCATTATTTTGCTCTGCGTGCTTTTGGTGTTTCTTCCCATTATGACGCTGCCATATTTAGTTATTTCAATCGGTATGAAAAGGTTGCTGCTTTTCGCCAAAGCTTTCAGCCTGCACAAGCATTACGGTATGGTGAAAATCCGCATCAAAAAGGTTTTTTCCATGGTGATTTAACGGATATGTTTGATGTACTGGGAGGTAAAGCATTATCGTATAACAACTTAGTAGATGTTGATGCTGCTGTAAGTTTGATGGCTGAGTTTCAAAATGAACCACCTACTTTTGCCATTTTAAAACATACGAACTCTTGTGGGGTAGCTACACGGCCGACATTGCATGCTGCTTGGTCAGCAGCTTTAGCGGCTGATAATGTTTCTGCTTTCGGAGGAATATTAATTGCGAATACAACCATTGATATTGAAACAGCCTCAGCCATTGACACTATTTTTTATGAGGTGTTGATCGCTCCAGCTTTTACCGAGGAAGCCTTAACGCTTCTGCAAAAGAAAAAGAAGCGTATCCTGCTTCGGTTAAAAGCGTATGATATGCCTAACCGTATTTTTAAACGATTACTGAATGGTGTAATTGAACAGGATACGGATCGGTCGATGGAGGTTGCTTCCGATTTGACTGTTGTTACTAAGTTGGCTCCAACGGCTGATCAGACAGAGGATTTATTGTTTGCTAATAAAATAGCGAAACACCTTAAATCGAATTCCATTGTACTAGCTAAAGACCAGAAACTACTGGCAATGGGTTGTGGGCAGACGTCCAGAGTTGATGCTTTGAAGCAAGCAATTGATAAAGCGGGAAGATTTGGTTTTCAGTTGGAGGGGGCTGTTATGGCTTCAGATGCCTTTTTCCCTTTTGCGGATTGTGTAGAAATTGCACATCGTGTTGGTGTGAAGGCGGTTATTCAACCGGGCGGGTCTATTCGGGATCAGGATAGTATTGATTATTGTGATGCGCACGACATTGCGATGGTTACTTCGGGTGTGCGTCATTTTAAACACTAAATTGGGTATGTTTTAACCATTTAGTAAGGATTAGCCACCTGATTTAAGTAAACCTTGCGCATTTAATTAGGGGCTATTACGTTAAGTATAGACAGATGTAATCATGCATAATTTGGCAATTGATATCGGAAATACCAGAATTAAGTTCGGTCTTTTTTCTGGTGAACAATGTCTAGATACAGCGATCTATGCATGCGAAAAAACTGAGGATTGGCAATCATGGTTGACCAACCATTTAGCAGGAAATATCATCTTATCAAGTGTGGGTAGCCAAAAGGTTACCCGGTATATATCGGATTTTCTGAAAAAAATTAACAGGAAACCTACAGAACTGAATTACGAAACACCTGTTCCAATCATTCAGGGGTATCAAACTCCAGGTACTTTGGGTAAGGATCGGCTAGCGGCCGTGGTGGGTGCTTATGCGCTTTTTCCCAATACGAACTGCTTGGTAATTGATGCTGGGACGTGTATTACCTACGATTTTATTGACGAATCAGGGGTTTATCACGGAGGAAATATAGCACCTGGTATCCAAATGAGGATGAGAGCTATGCATGACTTTACGGCTAGATTACCCTTGCCGGAAAGGAAATGGGCAGACGATTGGATTGGAAAAACCACAAAATCTGCTTTGCAAAATGGAAGCTTATTTGGTATCCTTCTGGAGTGCGAAGGCTATGTGTTGCGTGGTAAGCAGCGTTTCGGAAACATGAATGTTTTGTTGACTGGGGGAGATTCCCAAATTTTGGCAGAAAAACTGAAAAGCCAGATATTCGTGAACCAAAATTTAGTCCTACACGGCCTGAATAAAATTTTAAATTATAATGTTGAGCGTTCGGAGTAGAATTATGGTCCTGATAATCTTCCTTCTGGGAGGGCATTTTTCTGTAGGGTTAGCACAGAATGCTAATATTATTCCTAAGCAGAATTCTCCATATTCCCGCTTTGGTCTGGGTGATGCTTTACCACAGTATTATGGTGCTCAGGCAGGTATGGCGGGCATGATGGCCACCTACAATAGCCACTCTCGTTCTAATTTTATCAATCCGGCTTCTTTGGGCTGGCTTCAGTTTACTGCACTGGAGGTAGGGCTGAATGTCAAATCGAGCACCTTGGATGACGGAGAAGCCACGGAGAATGTGTGGAGCGGAAATTTGAGAAATATCTCCTTGGCTTTTCCTCTTAGAAACTCCATTAATCAGGTGGTTGATCGCCGATTAGCAAAGTTTAATTGGGGTATGGCGTTGGTTTTGCAACCTTACACAGAAGTGGGATATAATCTGGAGTTGGCTACAGAAGTTACACCAGGGGATGGACAAGAAGTAGACCGTTATCTCAATTCGTTGAAAGGGGCTGGAGGCACATATCAGTTGGCCTTCTCCAATGGGTTTCGTTACGAAAACATAGCTTTTGGATTGAAATTGGGTTATCTGTTCGGGAATATTATTAACAGCCGGCGAGTCTTTTTAGACGAAATAAACTCGACTGCTAGTTTTGCTACTGAGTTTCTGGATGAAACATCCGTCAGCGGTTTATTGTGGTCAGCCGGAGTTCAGTACCGATTACCCATTGAAATAAATGCAAAAACAGATGAGGTAACAAAGAGTGTTCATTTCGGTGTCTATGGTAACTCAAAGTCTTCGATAGATACCAAAACGGATCAATTTTATTCCAGAGATAATCTGGGACTCTCACTGGCGTCCGATACACTGGCATTTTCTGAAAATATTGAGAATACGGGCCAACTTCCAGCTCAAGTAGGTTTTGGTGTGATGTACGAAGAAGTTCGACGGCTGCGGATTGGTGTAGATGTTGCGCTTACGAATTGGAGTAACTTCGAAATGGAGGCTAATCCCGCTTCGTTTGAAAATACATTCCGTGCTGCTCTAGGAGGAGAGTACATTCCAGAAAATGAATCATATAACAACTATTTTGCAAAAGTGAGATATCGTGCTGGCGTATTTTATGGAACCGACCCTCGAACAGTAAACGGAGAGCAACTTTCAGAGTTCGGGTTAACAATAGGTTTTGGTTTGCCGCTGATCCGACCACGCCAGCAAACCTCTTATATCGATATGGCTTTTGAATTAGGTCAGTTCGGATTAGAAGAAACACTCAAGGAAACTTATTTCCAAACCACAATAGGATTTACACTCAACGATAATACTTGGTTTTTCAAACGCAAATTCAATTAACCATGAAGGTATTACGTAGTTTAGCAATAATTGCATTCGTATCATTCTTTGGCTTCCATTCTGCTTTCGCACAATGTGGCACATGGAATGACTTACCCAACAAAGAAGAAGTTGAAGGTAACCACTCGGTTTATCGTCAGTTCTTGAAAAATAAAAGCGCGGATGATTTAGCAGCATTAGATGCTCAAAACTTCCAAATCGCTTTTGATGCTTGGAAACAAGTGTATGAAGCAGCTCCTGCTGCAGATGGTTAGCGTGATTGGCACTTTACAGATGGTGCATAAATATATACTGCTATGTTCAAAAAAGAAGCAGATGCAGCTAAGAAGAAAGAATATGCTCAAATGGCCATCGATCTTTACATGAAAGCGGCAGCATGTATTGAAAGTGGTACCATCGAAGTTCCAGGTAATGTTGATGAATATATCGGAAACTACATATATGGTCAAGCAGGCTTTGATATGTACTATATTTTTAATAGCCTTTACAGCAAAACTTTAGAAATGCTCAATAAAGCATATGAAAAGGCAGGCAATGCTACCATCTATACATTACTAGAGCCAGCTGCTCGTATCGCTGCATACCAATTTGATAAAGAACTAATGAACCAAGCAGATACTCGTGCTCTTTATATCAAGATCACTGATATTGCAGACTATAATATCGAAAATAATGCTGATTATGGCGAATACTACAAAAGTACAAAGCAACGTATGACAGCTGCTTTCGCAAATGTGGAAGATCGTGTATTTGATTGTGCTTATTTCAAAGAAAAACTGGAGCCTAGCTTCCGTAAAAATCCAGAAGACTTAGAAGTACTAAAGTATGTTTATCAAAAACTAAGAATGCAAGGTTGTGATTCTACAGATGCATTATTGGTAGAAGTTAAGGTAAAATATGAAACTTTAGCTGCTGAAATTAACAAAGGTTTAGAGGAAAAGCGTCGTAAAGATAATCCTTGTTATGATGCTGTACAATTACAGAAAGAAGGAAAGTATGAAGACGCACTTCGTCGTTACAAAGAGTGTTTAGCACTTCCAGATGATTCTGAGTATGCATTAAAGGATGATGAAGCAAAAGCTCAAATATATTACTCTATGGCCAATATGGAGTGTTGGCAGTTTGGACGCTTGGGCGCAGCACGTACCAATGCCAATAAAGCAGCATCTATGCGTTCAGGTTGGGGTAAGCCTTATATCTTAATTGGAGATATTT
>JABSSK010000184.1 GCA_013214265.1 Saprospiraceae bacterium
GTTTGAGATTCCTCAATTATCAGCTAATTAATCCTTTTAGGTATTTAAAACAAAGAACAAAGGATGAAAAAATTATTATCATTAGTGAAGCTCATCATAAACCTCAACATAGAGTTTTTACTCGTAAATTATTGAAAACTTTATATGAAAATGGATTTAGATACTTAGGATTGGAAACGATTACTCCTAGTTATGGAGATTCTACTCAATTTTTAATGGATACTCAATTGAATCATAGAAAATATCCCTTAAATAGTCCAATTACCGGATTCTATTCTAGAGAACCACAAATGGCAAATCTAATCAGAGAAGCAATTCAACTAGGATTTGAGATCTTTGGATATGAAAAAATGATAAAGGGAAAAGATAGAGATTTACAGCAAGCGATCAATATTCAAAAATTCATGAAAAAACAACCCAATGGCAAAATGGTAATTCATTGTGGATGGTATCATGCGATTGAAAGCGATTTTCCAAAGAGAAAAAAGGATAATTATATGGCTTATCATTTAAAGAAAATAACCGGAATTAATCCTTTAACTATTTATCAAGATGCTTTATCCGAAAAAGAAAAAATTGTAGAAAGTCCGTTTTATCAAATGATTGATTCCAAGAAAATAGGAATGCTTATCAATGACAAAAAAGAAATCTTCAATGGACACCAGAATCAAAAGCATTTTGATATTTTTATTTACCATCCTAGAACTCAATACCTAAATAATAGACCTCACTGGCTTTTTGAAATTCATGGAAATAAATTTGTAGAAGTTGAAACTGATAGAATAAATATTGAACAATATCCAATCATTGTAAAAGCAATTTTGAATGGAGAAAATTATACGGCAGCCCCAATTGATCAAGTTGAATTAAAAAGTAAAGAAGATTTAACACCATTAGTTCTAAAACCAGGTGATTATCAAATTGTGATTACTGATAAAAATAGAAATGAAATACGGTACTTCAAGAAAGTAAAATAATACGGTGTGGAACAATGCAGAATCGTTCAGTACTGCTATACGCAGCACCGCCGTTTCTGCTGACCGTTGAAAGTAATTCCTGAACCGAAATTAATATATCAACCAAAATGCAAAAACTCTTATTTTCAGTTTACTTACCAGTTACTGTATTTCTTTTGGTAGGCTGTAAACAGAATACCTTATCGGAAAATTTGGTTGATGCTTTTCAGACGGACAAGAAAGATTCTATTCATTCAAGTAAAGAGGTTGCCCCACTCCGAATAATCGGATTTTATCATGGAGAAGGAGAAGACATAGGAAAATATAAAGTTGAGAAGCTTACCCATATTGTTTTTTGCTTTACCATTTTGAAAGGACACAAAATAGGGTTTAGAAAAGATCAAGATAAAAGAACACTGGAGAAACTTTGTGCACTAAAAAAGACTTATCCTAACCTTAAAGTAATCGTTTCTTTTGGAGGATGGGGTGGTTGTTATAGTTGTTCTAATGTGTTTGCTCGTGAATTGTATAGAAAACGTTTTGCTGAATCGGTCAAAGATCTTTTAATCGAATACGGTGCTGATGGCTTTGATCTAGATTGGGAAAGTCCCGTGATTGGTGGTCCTCCGGATCACTCAGTCTCAAAGGATGATAGGGATAATTTTACTGAACTTATCAAAGAATTAAGAAATGCACTTCCAACTGAGATGGAGTTAAGTTTTGATGCTAACACTTTTAAATCTTACGTAGAAAAATCAATCAAGTGGGACAGTGTGATGCAGTATGTGGATTACGTCAATTTGATGACCTATAGCTTGCCATTAAACGATCCCAATCGGACAGGACACCACACTGCTTTGTTCTCATCAACTGCTCAAATCGAAAGTATGGATATGGGGCTTCAAAGGCTTGATAGCCTGGGAATTCCTAAAGACAAACTAATCATAGGTGCTGCTTTTTATGGGGAAATGGTTGAAACAGTTGATACGATTAATCACGGCCTTGGAAGGAAGGGAAAGTTCATAGCTCACATCACCTATCAAGAGATTTCTAACACTGTGTTAAAAAATAGCAACTACGATTATCACTGGGATTCAACCTCCCAAGCACCATACCTTTATGATCCAACCAGTAGACGTTTTATAACATTTGATGACCGAAAATCAGTTACTTTAAAGACTAAATATGCTGTTGAAAATAAGCTGGGAGGAATTATGTTTTGGAAACTGAATGCTGACAATTACAACAATGGTCTTCTAGATGCCATTTATGATGCAAGCGGGAAGACTCTAGAAAAGTGATGGAAAAACTACTTTCAACTAAAACTAAAATGAATATGCGTACTTAGTCCTTTGCTAGGATAGTTCAAACCAGAAACTTCAGTACTTCTAGCAACTGGGGGGCATACTCATTTTAGTTAGACGTTAGCAAACATGATAGTTTAAAAAATTAAATATGTATAAGAAACCCAACTTTTTCATTCTTGGAGCTGGAAAATCTGGCACAACGACACTTTATAAATATCTAAGTACACATCCCTCGATTTATTTAACTAAAATAAAAGAACCAACCTTCTTTTGTGAAGACTATCAAGTTGTGAAAAACCCTATAACTTATTTTGAGTTATTTGAAAATGCTACTAATGAAAGTTACCTAGGAGAGGCTTCACATGGTTATTTATCGGATCCAAAATCCGCTAGATTAATCCGTTCCCTGTTTCCAGACAGTAAGTTTGTTATAATCCTTCGAAATCCAGCTGACAGAGCATACTCCTTATATAATCATATGAGAAGATATAGATATGAGAAAATAACTACATTTGAAAAAGCATTAGTTGCTGAAAATGAAAGAATCAACTCAGAATATTTTAGAAAGAACAACCCTCAGTATATACATAACTTTTTATATTTCGAGTCTGGGAAGTATGGTTCTCAAATTCAACGTTACTTGAACCTATTTGATAAAAGACAATTTATATTTCTGAAATATGATGAACTTATAGTAAATCCAAATGATGTAATAAATAAGGTTTGCCATTTTCTTGACATCTCACCATACAATTTTACACATGTCGAATACGCAAATAAGGGATTCAGAACAAAATCTAAGTTATTAGATAGGCTCATTCACAGCAGGATAATCAGCAATAAGATAACAATTAAACTGAAATTGAAAGCAGCTTTGAATTCAATCAATAGAAGTCCATTAAAACCGATGAAACGAGAAACGAAAGTGAATCTGATGAAAAAGTACGAACAAGATTTGAAATTACTTTACAAACTAACAGGGATTAGATTTGACTGAATACACGTTTGCTAACAAGAGCTATTGAAGGCTTCCCCATTAGTAGAAAACTCTAAATTGAAGGAATCTTTAAATATCTGTATGCGTCTGAGCAACTTCACCTTGATTGTTTGATTTGTGGTATTCCAATGGTTTGGTAGTAGTTCGTGGATCCGATTCACGGGATGTTCCGGGATACGTTGAAGCACATCTTTTAGCTATGCCCATGGGTTTACCTCCAGTGCTTTACAAGTTCCTAAGAAGGCATACATCATTGCTGCTCGCTGAGCACCTTGGTGGGAGCCGGCAAACATGTAATTTTTGCGCACCAGGGCTTTGTAGTGTAGCCTTTCCCTAAGCCGCGACCGCGGAATAGTATAAATTCTGTTTTTGGTTTTCGTAGTGATCAGGGGTTTTATTCCCTAGGTTTTCATGTGGTCGTAAGTGGTTGTAAACCTGCGACCAACTTTGTATTTCCTCGTTGAGTTCTTCCATACTGGTGAACCAGCACAGATTAAGGCATTCGATCCGTAGTGTCTTATTCAATCTTTCTACCAATCCATTCTGACTAGGCTTTCCTGGTTGAATATATTTCAGCTCTATATTGTGTTTAGTAGCCCACAATTCCAGCTTCTGGCTGATGAAATCTGGCCCGTTGTCACACCGAATATAAGCAGGCTTGCTTCGATATTCCAGGACATGGTTAAGAATGTCAACCAGTTTCTTGGCCGAAATACTTTGGTGAGCCTCTGTCCAAAGGGCTCGGCGAGAGCCCTCATCCATGATATGGATGATTCGTACTTGTTTTTGCTGTGGGCCCACTACCCAGTCACTGATAAAGTCCATCGCCCAGCCTTCATTGACCTGGCTAGGAGACAACAACTGCTGATATTTTCGATAAATGCGGCTTCGTTTTGGTGGCAAACGCAAATGTTAGCCTTCCCGTTTCCAAATGCGATAAACTCGCTTGTGATTAGCCTGGTGGCCTAAATTACGCAGATAATGAAATACCTTCCAAAAGCCCCAGGCAACAAAGCGCTGGGTGATTTGGTGTAATAAATCCGCTAAGTGATCATCAGCTTCTTCGGGCCGATGACCATTCTTACGATTGTAAAACGTCTGGCGGCGAAAGCCCAAGACGCGACACCACTGGCGTATACTGCGCGCCGCATCACTGCCTAAGATTTGGTCGAGGACTTCTTCTTGGCGTCTTGGGCTGCATACTTTTTTGCCATCGCATAACCCTCCTTAAGAATCTCATGATCCATGCTCAGGTTGGCAAACATCTTCTTCAGCCGGGCATTTTCTGCTTCCAGCTCCTTGATACGACGTTTGTCTTCATCTTGATTCTCCTCATGTTCCTTCTTCCACTTGTAGAAGGTCGCTGGGCTAATCTGATGTTTACGACTCAATTCTGAAATCCCTACTCCTGAATCGTGTTCGGCAAGAATCGCCAATTTTTGATCGTCCGTGAATTTGCTCTTTCGCATAAGGCTGCAATTTAGTGGTGATAAATAATATACTTTTTTCTACTAAATTGCGGTCACCACTTTGGGAAGGCTACAAGCGGTAATCTAAGAAAACTATCCGCTTTTATCTGGTTGCTCAGGGTTTTTAGTTTTCCTAATATACTCGGAAGGTGTCATTTTTGTAATCTCTTTAAATGCTTTGTAAAAAGTAGATTTAGAATTAAACCCAACTTCAACTGCAATAGCAATTAGTGTAAAATCCTTATGCTTATTTTCTTTAATTCTCTGTAAAAAATCTACAACTCTATATTCATTAACCAACTCGTAAAAGGTTTTTTTATAAACATTATTTAAGACCCAAGACAGTTTATTGGTTGTTGTATTAATTTCATTCGCTAAAATAGACAAACTCAATTCTGGTCTGCGATATCCTTTTTCTATTTCGAAGTAAGCTTTAACTAGATTTTGAATTTTGTGTATCTCTTTTCCGTCTGGTTTATTCTTTTTTTTGAGCTCACTTTTATCATTCGAAGGAAATGGTATTTTAAATATTTCAGGAAATTTAAGATTATAGAAACTAACAATATAAATTAGAACACCAAAGATTAAACAAGATATATCATAAATTAATGGTCTTTCAATCCAAGTAATAATATCAAATATTTCAAATATACCTAGCAACCAAAAAAGCATATACAATGCCAAGCAGAAGAGTGTTAATCGTATGTATTGTATACTATTTGGGGTAAAGGATAATTCTTTAATTTCATTCTTTCCATAATAATAAAAAAGATTGTAGGATTTAATAAGGTAAACTGTAATAGATATAAAAAATATGATTTCTACAGTAAAAAATAAGTTAGTTCTGTAATTGCTAATATTTTCTATCGAATCATAACTATTAATATGAAAAATGCCATATATCAAGTAAAATACTACTGGCAGATAATGGAAATATTTTAAATGGTATTTGTCATTTTCATAGAATAATAAACGCCTTATATAGGTGTAGACAAAAGGACCAATTAAAAGGTAAAAAACATTTGTTAAATAAGCATATTTGAGAAAATAGGCTGCTGGAATTTCAGAATTAATAACCCGCTCAAGTAAATAGAAGCTATAAATCCCCAGTAAATACTGTATAATTCTGTTTGTACCTGTGTTCTTTTTAGGGATATATTGTATCGCAAAAATTAGAAAAATACACTGACCTATAATTAATACAAGGAAAAACTCATATAAGGATATACTCATATACTCAATATTTATACACTTTCATTACCGAAAATAGTCTTAACCTATAGTTTAGGACATTTTAGAATAACTATTTCTGCATTTTACAGTGGGAAAAAGTTTTCTTTGAAATTCTTGTAACAGAACACAAGTCTTCCTAGTGACAATAAATTACAGAAATATCAAATTTTAATCTTTCGGAATGAACAAATTACAAGCTTTATTTTTTTCGACAATAATTGTATGTTTTGGTCTAACATTTTCAAGCCACGCACAATCAAAAACAATACAATTTGAAGAGTATGTTGGTTTATGGAAAGGAAATACAGCTGAAAACAATCCATTTGAAGTCACTGTTACCATAGCAGGTTTGAGAAAGCCCAAAGCTTCTCTCATTTTCTCAAATGATAAAGAACTCTTCCGAAAAGAAATTACTCTAAAAGATACTCTGCATATTGAGCTTGATGAAAAACTCTATTTTGAAGGTATCGCAAATCAAGATAAGTCTCAAATAAATGGTTTTATAAAATTTGGCAATAATTTTTATCCTATCCAACTTCTCATAAAGGATGAAGTATATGAAGGCTTATTTAACCTTTCAGCGAATCATTTCTTACAGCCGGAATCTCAATACATAGAGATCAGAAAGGTTTATAATTCTGTTGAAGGATATGGAGCCTATCCCCACTTAGGTACTTGGGCAAATGATTTAAAAATAACTAACCATAAGATTTCTTTTGAAGACTATAAAACAGGCTTACTATTTCAAGGTGATCTCAAAGAGTCTCAAATTATCTTGAGTGTGGGTTTAACTTCTTTCGAATTAGGCAAAATAAATTACAGAAAAGTAGATAAAAAAGAAAAAAGTGAAAAAATAGCAATAGAAGACGGTTGGACTTATGCAAAACAAAAACTCATACTTAAAGACTTAGAAAATGATATCGATCAAAATAAACTAAAAGGTGTCGAAAGTGTCGTGGTAGCACAAGATGGTAAAATACGCTATGAAAACTATTTTAATGGTTCCAATAGCACAACAACAAATGATTTACGTTCGGCAGGAAAAAGTATAGGTTCTGCCGTAATTGGTTTAGCTATAGATGATGGAATTATAACAAGTACTCAAGAAAAAGTCTATGATTACTTACCGCAATCATTCCAATACACCAAAGACAAAGAAAAATCAAAAATTACAATTGAACACCTTTTAACCATGAGTTCAGGTATTGGAGTTTATGAAGATTATTATCAAGAAACAGATGATTGGTTAAAAAACGTTTTAGAACCAGAACTTAAATATAATGCAGGAACTCGAACAAATTACATGTCTGCAGATCCCTTTCTTTTGAGCGTAAACCTGAGTGAACGTTTACCTTATCCATTAGAATTTTATATGCATAAAAAGCTTTTCGGTCCTTTAGGTATTAATAATTATATTTTAAATACTGATGATAAAGGAAACCCTTATTTCGCTGGTGGACTTTGTATGACACCTAGAGATATGCTGAAATTTGGTCAGTTATATTTAGATAAAGGAATGTGGAATGGCAAACGCATCCTTTCAGAAAAATGGGTAAACGAATCGTTCAAAAAACACACTATTTTAGAAAACACTTCTAATGCATATGGATACTTTTGGTGGCACGAAACTTATAAAGTCAAAAAAAAATCTATTTCGAGTATAGAAGCTAGAGGAAACGGAGGACAATATATAAGTATTATTCCTGAATTAAATATTGTAATTGTCGTTACTACTGAGAATTACAATAAAAGAGGAGCAGCACAACAAACAGAAAAAATCATTACCGAATATGTTCTGAAATTCATCCTATAGTAAAAAATTATTGTGATGGATAAGGTATAAAATTAATTACATTTTCAAATGAAACGAATTAATTGGATACAGATAATTATCTTATTTCCTATTGTAATAATGGGGTTTTCACATACCATTACAAAAGAGTCCGGTACTAAAATAAATGTTATGACTTATAATATTTGGAATGGTTTTGACTGGGGTAATGACACTATAAGAAAGAAAGATTGTATTAGATGGATCCAAAGTAAAAATCCAGATGTGCTTGCTTTGCAGGAATTGTGTGGATATGATGAAGAGAAACTTAAAGCTGATGCTACAAAATGGGGACACAATTACGTGAAAATATTGAAAACGGAAGGCTACCCTGTTGGTCTGACTTCCCGAGAACCAATCATCACAAAGAAACGAGTAATTAATGAACTATGGCATGGCTTGTTACATTGTGAAACATATGGTATTGACTTCTTTGTTGTACACTTGTCTCCAGCTGATTGTGACTACAGACTCAAAGAAGCAAATATTATAGCAAAAATGGTAAAGGATAGTATAAATGATAGATATATTATTCTTGGAGATTTCAATGCGCATTCACCTTTTGATGAAGAATTACTCAAGCATAATCAAAGTTTGAAAAAAAAATATTCTGACAATAAGTCTGACAAGTATGCAAATCTAAAACTAGGAGAATTTGATTACTCAGTAGTTTCTAGATTCATTGCATTGCCGGCTATTGATATTAGCACTAAATTTATTGATATCGAAGACAGATATACTTATCCATCTCCTGTATTAATTGGATCGTATAGAAAAACGATGAATGAAGTAATAAAAACTAGAGAACGCATTGATTATATATTCACTAGCCCTATGATTTCTCAATCATGTACGAATGTGACAATTTATAATAAAGGGGAAGCGGAAACCTTTTCAGATCATTATCCTATTATGGCTGAATTTAAATTCAAAAAATAAAGCATCCAATAATGCTTAAAAAAATAGCCTGAATAGTAGAAAATTCAGTGGCTTTACCCCGCTTAAACTTTTTTATACTTTTGGAGGTAAATCTCCCAGCTTAGGCTACTATTTTTATACGGATCGTTGTATTCAATAAAGATGAACTGATATTGTTTTAATAATAAAATATAGAATATGAAATTAAGAGGCTTACTCTTATTACTGACAGTATTTCTAATTGGATGTAAAAAAGAATGTATAAAAAGTGATAAATGTGATTTAGTACCTGAAACTGGCCCCTGCCGTGCAGTTTTTACTAAGTACTACTTTGACAAGGATGTAGAAAAGTGTAAAGAATTT
>JABSSK010000185.1 GCA_013214265.1 Saprospiraceae bacterium
GCTAATCAACCTCTAATTTCTTTCCTCGACAATAGCGAGAGCCAACCCCTAAACCTTCGGTGGTCCGCACATATGGGTGGCGAAGTACCCCTTAGCCGTAATTTTAGTATACTCCCCGCTGCCGTGTACACCCAACAAGGACAAGCAACCAGCTTCACTGCAGGGGGTAATGCACGTTTCTCCAACTGGAACAGATTGGAACTCAATCTGCGAGCAGGACCATGGCTTCATTTTTCCAATCGACTGGAAGAGGCACTCCAGTTAGAAGCCATTATTGTAGCTGTTATTTTTGAACTCGAACGCGTTAATGTAGGGGTAAGTTATGATGTAACTACCTCCAGCCTCAACCGATCTAATTATGCACGAGGGGCGTTTGAACTTTCGGGTACTTATCTATTTAAACCACGTGGGCGCAAATACGAAGTACAATGCCCTAACTTTTAAGGGATAATCGCGTAATACATAAACATCAATTACTAAGAAATCTATTACCATGTTCTGGCTCTGTTGCTCCTAAAAGCCCACCTTTTTGTACCTTTCGGCTATGAAAAAAATTACGTTGAAAGCCAAAAGAGATGCCTCACTCAAACGATTCCATCCTTGGGTTTTTTCGGGTGCAATTGCGCATAAGGATGCCCATATTGCCGACGGTGATATTGTAGAAGTATTCGACAACAAAGGTACGTTTCTGGCTACTGGCCATTTTCAAGATGGAAGTATCCAAGTACGGGCCTTTAGCTTTCAACCGACAACTGCCGACCACAATTTTTGGTATAATAAACTAAAGCAAGCTTGGGTTTATCGTCAGGCTTTAGGTCTGATCCAGCCCCAAAAAACGAACTGCTTCCGACTCATCCACGGGGAAGGCGATGGCCTTCCTGGGCTCGTTATTGATATCTATGCTCGTACCGCTGTAATCCAATGCCACAGTGTTGGCATGCATCGCCAACTGCCAGAGCTTACCAAGGCACTCCAAACATTATTTGTTGATGTGGCGGAGCCATTACTCGCTATTTATTCCAAGAGCGCCCGTGCGCTTCCAAAATCATACAGCGCGACAGTTACCGACGGTTATCAATTCGGCAAACCGGAATCGTTTATTGCCCTCGAAAACGGACTGCAGTTCCATATTGACTGGGAAGCAGGACAAAAGACCGGCTTTTTTCTGGATCAACGGGACAACCGAGCGTTGCTAGGTAACTACGCTGGAGGTAGAAAAATTGCAAATACCTTTTGCTATACGGGTGGGTTTTCCCTGTATGCTCAGGCTGCTGAAGCCCAACAGCTCGATTCGGTCGATGTTTCAGCTCGTGCGATGGAGCTCACGCAGAAAAATGTAGCCCTCAATTTTGGTACACAAACGAATCACCGCAGCTTCACAGACGATGTTCTGAGTTTCCTTCGAACCTGTACCAGTGACTATGATATACTGGTTGTTGACCCTCCTGCTTTCGCAAAAAATATAAAGAAAAGGCATCAAGCAGTTCAAGGATACAAGAGACTTAATGCGCTTGCACTTAAAAAAATTAAAGCGGGTGGTTTGGTATTTACTTTTTCCTGCTCACAGGTCGTCGACCAGAAATTATTTGAAAATACCATCGTTGCAGCTGCCGTAGAAGCAGGACGACAGGCAAGCATAGTCCATCGTTTGAATCAACCACCTGATCATCCAGTAAGCTTGTTTCACCCAGAAGGTAATTACCTTAAAGGGCTGGTGTTATACGTTCACTGATCCGAACGAACACGGATTTATTTCGCTTGCTTTTGATACATAAATATGTTAGTCATTGATCACTTTGATACCTTGTTTTTTCTACTTTAGTAGTGTAGTATTGACTTCCATATTCGTCACCATTTTTCTTTTATGAAGAAGATTGTTTACCCATTGGTTTATTTTGAATTAGCACCAGCGCATTTTTATGGCTTACTGGTGGGTACTTCTTTAAAAACAGTTGCGGGCGACTTAGAGTCTCTTAAGTTAAAGTTTTTGCAGCAGCTCAAAAAAGAGTACAAACGCAATGGTGAGTATCCTGAACAAGATATTATTCAGCCCAAGTTAAAAATACTGAATGTATCTTATCGGCCTGCCTACCGGGATACGGAAAGAATACACCCACTCACCTACAATGTGGCAGTACCTATACCTGTAGTGTACGGAAAAACAGATTTTGGTTACTATGAGTGTTGGTTACCGATTTTTGATGATAACTTCACTTACTATTCGCCACGACACATGGAGCCATTGGCAAAGCACCTAATCAATACTTACCTTAATCAATATACGCCGGAGGACATATTTCAATTATTAAATCAACCCAAGCCAGGATTTGATTTAGTTACCTTAAAAGTAAAACCTGAGCAATACTATGGGTGGGAAGATACCGAATATAAAAAGACGTATCCCACCCTCAATAAGCTGGCAGAGCCTTACCCCTATCCCAAAGCGTTAAAAAAACAATTGGGAATAGGTCCCAGTGCCGCTTGGGAAAGGGAAGCGCAAGTGGAAGACATCATAGACAAATTAATGGTTAGCCGCACCAATGTGATTGTCGTTGGTGATCCAGGTACGGGAAAGAGTGCCGTTCTGGAACAGGCCATGCGCAAAATTCGACAGCGGAATCGCAGCGCTGGAATTAACTTCTGGCGCATTATTCCTCAACGCATTACAGGTAGTGCCCGTTATTTAGGAGAATGGGAAGAAACCGTGGAAACCCTTATTGAAGAATTATATAGTAGCCAAGGTGTATTATGGGCGATCTCCATCACCAAATTGATTGAAATTGGTGGTAATGGCCCAGAAGATAGTGTGGCCGCTTTTATGCGCCCATTTATTCAGCAGGGTAAACTCCGCATAATTGGCGAAGCTTCCCCTAGTGAACTGGAGAGCCTTCGGCGTTTATTACCCGGATTTGCAGAATCATTCCAGATTGTTGAGCTCCCCCAACTCAGTACCGAGCAAGTGTCAGGCATCATGAAGAAATTCGCCGACTATGCACAAAAAAACCTACGCATCCGAATTGATAGCAATGGCCTGGATCTGGCTATCCAAATGCTAAACCGCTACTTCCCTTACGAGCAATTCCCAGGTAAAGGCATTAAGTTTTTAGGGCATTGTATTGATCGTGCACAAATTGAAAACCAACATACGATTGGTATAGATCAGGTCATTGATTCATTTGTAGAACAAACAGGCATGCCCGAATTGTTCTTGCGGGACCAACTACCACTGGACACACAAGAACTACAACAGTTTTTTGAAAACCGTATCATTGGACAACCCCGTGCTATTGAGCAAATGATCCGGCTCGTTAAGGTATTCAAAGCCGGCCTGAATAATCCCAACCGACCTATAGCCACCCTTCTTTTTGCTGGACCCACCGGTGTAGGTAAAACCGCTTCTGCAAAAGCATTAGCGGATTATTTCTTTGGAAAGGGCCAGACCAAAACACCTCTCGTACGTATGGATATGTCCGAATTCCAACACCCTTTCCAAATAGCAAGACTCATCGGTAATGGCCATGAAACCGGACAATTAGTTACTGAAATTCGGGAGCGGCCCTTTAGTGTGCTGTTACTGGACGAAATTGAAAAAGCTAATCCCGCCATTTATGATGCCTTGTTAACCGTAATGGACGAAGGCGTGTTGATGGATGCATTCGGTCGTGTCACTAATTTTAAGAATACCATTATCATTATGACGTCGAATCTGGGCGCAGCCAGCCAATCCCCTATAGGTTTTCAACAGACGACCTCCGAAGCAGACAACTACGCTTCAGCCGTAGCTCAATACTTTCGCCCTGAATTCGTGAATCGTATTGATGGAACCGTTATTTTTCATTCCCTAAAGCAAAACGATATTGCAATTATCACCAGAAAAGAATTGCAAGAACTGTCCCAACGAGAAGGATTTACTAAGAAAGGAATTCAAATTACTATTACGGAGCGTCTTATTTCTTTTTTAACCCGCGTCGGATTTGATCCAAAGTATGGCGCACGACCACTACAGCGTGCCATAGAACAAACTGTTGTTAACCCTCTGGCCAATTGGTTACTTGCTAACCCTGAGACCCAAAACTGTATTTTGCAAGTCGACTACGACCAAAAGTTAATGATACAGAAAGTATGAATACCTTGTTGCTTATTTTTCAACTCGCCCTCTTGTTGGGCTTCCCTCTAATAATCGGTTGGCTCAGTAAAAAAAGTGGTATCGGTTCCATTCTGAGTCCGATTGTGTTGGCTTACCTGATTGGAATCATCTGGCGAAATGCCTTACAACTTCCCGTAGATGATGCAATGGTGCAAAGCACAACGGAGATCAGTATCCTAATAGCTATTCCACTACTGCTGTTTAGTACCCGCTGGAGTTCTGTCAAACTATTAGGACGTAGCGCACTGCTTTCTTTTGGCCTATGTGTACTTAGCGGACTAATCAGTACCACCATTTTTGCCTGGGCCTTTCGTCATGCTATTCCCGAAAGCTGGACTTTAGCAGGTATGCTCGTTGGAATATATACTGGTGGAACGCCTAATATGCAAGCCATTGGCTTGGCACTGCAAGCGGATCAGGACATCATTATTCTTGCTAATGCTGCTGATATTATTGTTGGAGGCGTATTATTGATACTACTAACTTCTGTTTTTCACACCTTCCTCGGAACGATCTTGCCTAATTTCCCAAAAGAAGACGATAAGAACCTTGATCTCCAATCTACAAAACCAACACTTACGATAACCCAAAGCATACGGGTATTAGGCATAAGTCTGGCTGTTGTAGCTGTAACTATCGGTATAACCTTTCTGGTGTACGAAAGCCTGGACCAAACTGCTTTCATCATGCTGATCTTGACCACCCTCAGCTTGATAGTAGCTGCAATCCCAGCAATACGAAAATGGCCAAGTCCTTTTGGATTAGGCGAATATTTCCTGTTGGTTTTTAGTATCGGCTTAGGCCTACAGGCTGATTTACAATCCATTTGGGCACAAGGAACAACCATCATTGCCTTTACAGCTTGTTGTATGTATGGGACAATTATTTTTCACCTGATCGCTGCCCGTATTTGTAAAATTGATCGTGATACTTTTATGATCACTGCTACAGCAGCCCTTTATGGTCCGGCATTTATTGGCCCTATAAGTAGCACTATTGGTAACCGTTCCCTTCTATTAGTCGGTATGGCCACCGGACTATTGGGGTACGCTATTGGCAACTATTTAGGGTTAGGAATGGCTTGGGTCCTTAGTCTTTGGTTGGGTTAGCAGAAGGGGAAGGAAAATCACTTTGGCCTTCTCTTTCGCGTTTATCCCTGAATGTTTCCCGAATAGGCAAACTGCTACGCATACTTCGGGACCGCGTATCCCGATAGTGGCGCTTCAACCACGTTGCTAACCCATCCAGACCAGGAAATAAAACCCGCTCATTAATATTGGACTGATCCAGCTTATCTCGAATCTCCCACTTCAGTTCCGCTGGTATTTGAATGCAAAAGTAACGCACTTCAGTGTCTGCTAACCAGTTACTGATCACGACATTAGGATCGGACATCATTGAAAAAACAGCATACTGATTAACTATCCGCTGATCAATGGATGGAGGCTCGAAGAATACGGCAAAACTATCACTCTTCAAGCGGCTTAATTCCGGAATAGATGAAACTGCACGATCCAGCATCTCCGCTGTAAAAATATGAGAGCCTTCCTCATCAATTATTTTAGCCAACTGATCCGGTAAGTACTCCTTTGTGTCAACATAATTGGCCGCCCAAATCAACCCATCTTTATCAAAATGCATAAAATTGGCTGTAGCAAAATGCAACGCTACTAAAGGCGAATAAGTCCAGTCTAATAATCGTGTAGGTAACCCATGATGCTGCGCCAGTGCTAACCAGTTCCAAACCGATTTATTATCATCATCATTAAGTTGGGAGTATTTTCTGAAGTTACGTAGTAAATGCTTTTCCAGATGAGATTCGCCCAGACGATTCAGCGTAGTCGTTAAATCAAAGGAACTATCTTCTAGCCCTCGGTACACATAGGAAGAACGAAATCGCTGTAACCCCTTTGACCAAGCATCTTGAAAAAGGGCATCCATCAACTCCGTCCACGATTCTACTTCTATTGTTTTAATATGCATTCCTCATGTACAAAAATAAAAAAAGAGGTGAAGCATTTTGCTCCACCTCCAAAACCCTTGTTCTAAACTACAATACGTGACAAAGATATAAAATTTTATTCAAATTACAACCAAATACAGAATACTATACTCCTCTGAATACCAATAGATAGCGCATAAATTCTTTTAAAGAATTGTTAAAATTTTAAGGGATTTCCAACAGGAGTCAGTAAATATTTTGGTCGCGTAAAGCAACCGAAACCAAATCCACTAAAAATGATAACTATTCTGAACTTAAAGCCTAATAAAAAGGTGGATAAACATACCGAAAAGGCGCATCACGATGCCGGTCAAAAAATGTAATACGAGACGCTAAAGGTTGCATACGTGCCAAAAAAAAGCCACCCTTTGGGGCAGCTTTAGGAGATGCGGAGGAGGAGGGATTCGAACCCCCGATGGGCTCATCACCCATGCCGGTTTTCAAGACCGGTGCATTCAACCGCTCTGCCACTCCTCCGGCTTTCGCGTGTTGCGGGTGCAAATATAAGATCAATATTGAATAAAGAAAAGGCTTTAGACAAATTTTATGCAATAAATGGCAGGAAGAATAATGCGATCCAACTGCCTAAAATAATTAAAGAAAAAAAGATACTCTTTGCGTTTTTCATTGCCTCATTTTTAGGATTATCAGTTCTAAAAACGCACAGATATACCTTATTGTTTTGCTGAGTCCATTCCTATTGGAGTCTATCCATTTCTTTAATGGGAAAACAGAATAGCAATTGCCAGACAAATCCTAAACCTCAAAGAAAATGGGCTTTACTTTCCAGTGTTTTTTCTTAAGCAGAGCAATCATACCTTGATTACCTCCTAAATGGCCTGCCCCCACTCCCGCCATTATCGAACCATCCTCGGATAGTGCCTGAAACCTTTGGACCATTTGGAAGTTTCGGTGAAACAGCAATAACTTCCTTTGCTTTCCTAGCCCTTTTCTGGCTTTTTGATAGATGAGTTCCACTCTTTGTGCCCGGTACCAACGCAACATATTGTTAGCTTGCCTGCGATAGGTACATATTGATCTGGCCACATCTTTTATGCTTTTTATCGCTTGATCTGTAGGAATGGATTGCAGGAATGTCATCTGATCCGATAAGGATTCTAAACCATATCTGGAGCACCCTAACACTCCAGCCTGATTCCATAGCACTTGATCTAATGGTAAAGCGTAGTCATTTGAAAAGAATGAAGCATCAATTAAGCTCTGTGTTAGTATCGGATGATAGTATCTAAAATGAATCAAGTCTATACCCGTGGCCTTCTTGATGATAGCTTGTGTTTTGGTGAACACTTTAGGGCCCATCTGGTCCAGTAAATCAAAATGTTGCTGCGGTAATGGAGGTACCTCCTCCCGCAAATCGTATTCTGCAGCGTACTGGTCAATTTCGCCCAAATAGGGAATGATATGCTGTAAAAATAAGTGTGCATCACTGGCCCTTACATGCATCGTACCAAACAGATAATGGGTATCCGTACGACCAGGTCTCTGACAAGACCATAATAAAGCTCGGTTCTCCTTCATCAATAAAACATAAACAAAAGCCGCAGGCTAAAGAAACCAGCGGCTTTACTCGTAATGTATCCATCAATAAATGACTAGATGCTATTCATAACGGTAAGGTAACACTTTCGAATCCTTAACCGTGGATAAGGTCATTAAGGTTTTAAGACGCTCAATTTCATCAATTTGTGATAATGTCTTAAAAAGTAACTGTTCGTAAACAGGAATGTCCTTACACACAATTTTAATCAAAAAGTCTGCCTCACCCGTAATAATGTAACACTCAACAATTTCTTCTATCTCCCTAATTTTTTCTAGGAAGTGGTTTAAAGCATTCTCTTTTTGCCAGGCCAGACTTACCAGGACAAAAGTTTTTACATTCAAACCTATAGATTGAGGATTGACCTGAGCATGATAACTTTCAATAACATTATTGTTCTCCAGTTTTTTCACCCGCTCAAGAGTTGGAGCAGGAGAGAGTCCAATTTTTTTGGACAAGTCAAGATTGGTAATCTTGCTGTTTTCCTGCAAAATCCTGAGGATTTTCAGATCGATCTTGTCTAGTTTCTCAGCCATCGGCTATTCGTTAAATCAAGTAAATAATGATGATTTGCTGCAAGATAGCCAGTCGGAAAATTAAATACAAAAAAAACCGCCTTAAACCGACTGATTTTTCACAAAATCATACAATTGCAAAACATTCTTTCATTAGTATAGGGTTTTTGTGACAAAATAGGTACCCTTTTTCGGTAAAAAAGTAACAGTGCTCTTTTTCCACACCCTTACGGGAAAATACCTAACGACAAGTAGTCATTACTAATTTTACTTATAGCACTAACGAAAGAAGCTGTCCGCAAATCATCCACTTGTGGTTTGCGCTTTATAATTTCACGAATCTGGTGATAAGCCGTGATCATTGTTTCTTCAAGACCAGAACGAACCAGATCAATTTCATCAGCTCCTTTAGCAATAATTGAGCGTTCCTTTTGAGATACACTACGCCCCGTATGACGCTCTACCATATCGATCAATGCAGTATATTGATTCTGATCAAATCGTTTTTGCATGCGTCCAAAACGCATATGCGATAAGTTCTTAAGCCACTCAAAATAAGCAACAGTCACCCCGCCTGCATTCAAATATACATCGGGAAGAATGAGCTTACCGGATTGTAATAACACGGCTTCCGCTAAAGAGGTAATGGGCCCATTCGCTGCTTCTGCAATGATTTTCGCCTGGATGTTATGCACATTCTCCATGGTGATTTGGTTCTCCAAAGCAGCAGGTACCAGCACATCACAATCGTACTCCAGAATGCGATGACGATCATTCTTACCTAACGTCTCTGCACCAGGATAATTCAAGATCGAACCTGTCTCCTGACGATATTTTATCAAATCATGAA
>JABSSK010000186.1 GCA_013214265.1 Saprospiraceae bacterium
ACGAACGGTCCCGTGGTGATCGTTAAAGGTTTGGAGCGGTTGCGCTGCTTTGGCGCCGTTGGCTAGGGCGGTATCAAAAGCTTTTTGGGCGTCCTCTACCCAAAGGGCTAATACTTTTACGCCGTCGCCGTGTAAGCGTACATGATTGGAAACAGGATGTTCTGGCGATAGGGCACCAGTAAAGACAAAACGGATTTTTCCTTGTTGGAGGACATAACTAACCGTATCACGGGTGCCGGTTTCGGGGCCACGATAGGCCACCAGAGAAAATCCAAAGGCTACCTGATAGTAGTAGGCGGCCTGTTTTGCATTTCCTACGTAGAATTCAATATGATGAGTACCTAAAATAGGAAATTGATCGTTAGTTGTGGTAGATGATGACGAGGGGAGGGTATCCATATTGGTCATAATTAAAATCGGTACGAAATAGAGAATTATTCTGGTAACCAGCTTTTATAATAGTCGCCTTGTTCAATGGCTAGTGCTTCACGTGTGATTTGGAGGGGCCGGAAAGTATCGACCATTACAGCTAATTCATGCGTTTCTTTGGCCCCTATGCTTTTTTCTACTGTGCCAGGATGTGGTCCATGAGGAATCCCTCCCGGATGGAGCGTAATCATTCCTTTCTCGACATGCTTTCGACTCATAAAGTCTCCATCTACATAGTACAAAACCTCGTCACTATCGATATTACTGTGGTTGTAGGGAGCTGGTATGGCTTGGGGATGGTAGTCAAATAAACGGGGTACAAAAGAACAAATTACAAACCCACGAGCCGAGAAAGTTTGATGAACGGGAGGGGGTTGGTGAACACGACCAGTGATCGGTTCAAAGTCATGTATAGAAAAAGCGTAAGGATAGACATACCCATCCCAACCAATAACATCGAATGGATGGTTGAGGTAATAATATGGCCACAGTTGGTCCTGTTTCTTAATGTAAAAGAGAAACTGTCCCTGCTCATCGTAGGTTTTCAGATGTTGTGGTTTGCGAATGTCACGTTCGCAGAAAGGGGCATGCTCCAACAGTTGGCCAAAGTTGTTACGATACTTTTTGGGCGTTACGATGGGGCTAGCGGATTCTACAATCATTAACCGGTTATCAGGCGTATCAAAATGAAATTGGTGAATGGTACCTCTGGGGATAACCAGATAATCCCCAGGGCCAAAAGGTATGGAACCATACATGGTGCGTAGAATACCTGACCCTTGATGTACAAAAACGACCTCGTCAGAATCAGCATTTTTAAAGAAGTGTTCTGTCATGGCGTGTCGAGGGGCGGCAAGTATTATTTTTAGGTCAGCGTTAACTAAAATGGGTATTCTGCTATCGAGGTATTGATCGGTGGCAGGTATATTGAATCCGTCAAAAGCACGGTGCTTCAGTTGTTTGTCTTCAACCACAGTTGGTGCAATGGATCTAGGTTCATCCACTTGGACAATTTGGGTGGGCGGATTAATATGGTATAGTAGAGCAGATAAATCACTGAACCCTTCTGTTGAGAATAATTCCTCGTGATAGAGGCTGCCATTGGGTTGCCGAAACTGTGTATGCCTTTTGGCAGGCACTTGTCCTAAAGCAAAATAGTGCATACGAAGGTTTTATTTGTTAATTAGGCTAAGGTTAAGCTTGGTTTTTATTCAGGTTCTCAAAAATGTGGTTTAAGGAATGTACCAAGTTGTCGATTTGCTCATTGCTGAGTCCGGCCCAAGCAGATTCTCGAAATTGGATAACTAAAGGTAGTACCGCTTCAATTTTTTTTCTGCCAGTAGAGGTTAGGCATATTCGGAATTTTCTGCGGTCATTGGCGTCCAGTTCGCGTTCTACCAATCCTTTTTGCGTAAGTAAATCAATTATGCGGGTGACAGTAGGCGCGTCCTTGAAGGTTGCTTTAGCTAGAGAAAGTTGTGATCGGCCATCTTCTTCCTGTAGTTGTTGGAGAATGACCCACTGGTCGACAGTGATGCCAGCATCAGCTTCTGAAAGAATACGCTGAAAGTATTGTTTCATACGTTTCGTTGTGCGCTCCATGATGAAGCCTGATGTTTTTTTTCGTTTATCAGCGTTGGATGTTTGGGTGTCAGGCAAATCTTGGTATTTATTTTGGTGTAAATATAGTTGTTATGCTAATTAATAGCAACACTTATTATTATGGGCGCAAAGTAAAAAAGGAATCTGAGCTATAAAAGATATAGAATGGTGTAAATGTGCATTAAATAAGTGTCAATAAATCAAGACTTTTTGTAATTCGCGATACTTTTTCGGATTATTGATGTAAAAGAAAAAAAAGAACTTATGAAGAATATAATCCAGTTTATTTTGTTCTCGTGTTTGGTGTGTACATCCATGGACAGTCATGCACAAACGGAGGGGAACTTGTGGAATACTTTAGCCAAAATAACCTTTAAGAAAGAGTACGATGAGATGTTGGGTTTCAAGGTTGATGTTCCAGTTTTTAGTGATCAAGTAGAGAAATTATCAGGTCAGGAGATTACCATCAAAGGCTATGTCATACCAGTAGAAGGATATAAGAGCCACACAGAATTTGTGTTCTCCGCTTTCCCTTATAATATGTGCTTTTTTTGTGGTGGTGCCGGACCAGAGTCTGTTATGGAGGTTTATGCTGCCGAGCCCATAAAGTACTCTCCTGAGCCGATTGTTATCCGAGGCAAACTTGAGCTAAATGCTAACGATGTAAACCGCCTGATCTATGCTTTGAATGATGCTGTTCTAATAAAAGAAAGCAATTAGAGTACTTTTATGTGGTTATCGTTGGCTACGGTAAGGGCTACCAAAAGATCGTTGGAACCCAAAACGTATGAGCAACAGGAGGCCTACAAAAATAAGTAATACGAGTTCCCATCTTAGGTACATAAAAGCAACGATACGTGTGCGGTCGGCTAACCACATTAAGCCGAGTACGGCTGTAATGATCATAAGTAAACCCGATAGTTTTTCAAAGCCGGGAATATAGTCCAAATCAACATTTCGACGAATGATGAGTAGTGTAAAGACCATACTTAATATGGGTAATACTTGAAGTATTAGGTCCATATTCATTATACTGACTTTCTCGAAAAGGAACTGGTAAATATTGAGGGTCAGGGCAAATAGGCCTGGCACCACTGCGAGGTAAATGAGTAAGGAATAGATATAATTCCAAGGCAGGGTATGGCCCCGATCGTTGTCCAGCAGCCCAGCCAGAAGGGTTGCAACAGGAAGGATGGCAAAATAGAAAATGACGTATTTCGGGTTTTGGGCTACTAAACTAAAAATATCTTCCAGCGTCATAAATGAATAAGTATTTCTTACGAGCAAAGATAATAACCTTACAGACACTCACCTTGGAAAAATGACTAAGAAGCGTCTCTTTAGTTGTGCTTTAGAGGGACAAGACCAATCCGGCATATATTGTTCGCCGCTGGAAATAGTTCCAGCCTGTTCGTGCAAACTGTTCGTTGTAGCGGATGGATTGGACATTTTCTTGATTTAGCAGATTGGTTAGGTTACCATAGACTACGAGCGAGTGATTGTTTTTCCACATGATGTAGCGACTAATGGAAAGGTTGAGACTTCCGTATGCTCCTAGTCGTTCCGGTTGAGGGGCACTATGAAAAGGAAATGCTCCGAAGGGTTCATCCTCAGGTCGTGGAATTTCCCACAAGCCATTGTGCCATATATAATTTAGGCTAGCATCCAGAAAATTAGCTTTTTTAAATTGAATAATAGCTTTCAGAAAGAGTAGACGGTCTTGTGTTCCTGACCATTGGAACGCTGCTTTCGTGATGTCCTGTAGGAGGTAAGTGGCCGAAATTTGGGTCTGTAGAAACTGGCCAAAGGGTTGTTTGAATTGGGCTTCTAAACCATATATTTTACGGTAATCTTCGACCGTAAAAAGTGCTGAATTAAATTGGCCACTTTCTTTTTTTGCGTAAGCGGCAAGGTGAATATGTTGATCAGATGTTGTCACCCAGTCGTAATCGATCGCAAACTGTTGGCTACGCAGCAAGCGAATATGCTTATCAAAGGGTGCAGGTAAGCTGTAACTATGATATTGGCCACCAGAAAAGAGCATGGCTTTTTGTGGGTCTATCTGCCAACGGGCGGAGGCCTGACTACTTATGTACCGGCGTTGGTGGTAGGCATTCAGGCTACCCCTCAATGCGACCTGAAATGACCAGTTCCCTTTTGGGGTATATCGCAGGTATTGATACATTTCAAAACGCCTTTGTTGGAGGGTATCCTGTTGGTTGATGGTATGATGGGAAGCAGGCGGCTCCAAGAGGGATGGTGCCCACTGGTCATTGGCCCGATAAAATTGTAGCTGATGTACTATACCCGACTGCCATTCCCAATGATTTGTGATGCGGTGGCGCCAGTCGATAGCTGAATACAGGGAGCGTTCGGTTTGTTTGGAATCAAGCGTATTAAAGCGGAAATAGCGTTGACTAAGATCAAATCCGTGGTGAAAAGAAAAAATTCCCTTTGGGGTTGGCTTACGTAAGCGTAAGGTGTGGAAATGACGTTGTTGGCTGGAATGGGTGTGGCCAGTTCTACCAAATGTATGTAGCTGGATTTGGTAGGACTCCTCGATACCATAAGCCAAAGCATCAAGGGTCCAGCCCTGTTTGTTTTCCAGATGAATATTTATTCCAGCATCTTGATTTCGGAAGGCTTTTAGGTTGGAAAGACCAGCCTGATTGATGCCTATGAACCAACGACTGAACTGATGGTTGGCATAAGCCTGAATAAAGGCTCTCTCGCCTAATTTCTGGTCGCGGAAAATTCCAATATGAGCGAGTCCTGCCGACACTTTGGTTTGACTAATACGCAGTTTTTTTGTGGTTTCAATGGCCACCACTCCGGCTGTTGCGTTACCTCGTGTAAGAGGCGGATTGGAGGGGTAAATGTATTGTGCATGCAGCAATTCAGTATTGAAAAGGCTAAAATTACCAATGCCATTAATTTGGGTGTTTCGCACGGGGCGAAAGATGGGTACTCCATTGAGCAGTACCCTGCTTCGGTCAGCGGAACTACCTCTAAGGGTGGGGTTGGCACTTTCAGCGGTATTGGTTGATGCGGGAAGCGTAATAAGCGATCGCAGCACATCACCACTAGCGGTCGGGTTGAAATAGATATCAAGTTTCTCCTGCTTGGTTAAAAGGAAAGCTTCGGAAACGGGGTCCTGGGCTTCTACCGTTACGGCTTGTAATGTGTATTCGTTTGGCACAAGTACAATGGAACGACCCGCATAGCTCATTATCTCTTGTGACTGAAAGCCCAGAGCCGAGATGTGAATGCAACTATCCGGAGCAGGAATGGCAGGCAGCGTAAGTTCAAAAGTACCATTAGCCTGGCTAAAGGTACCTGTTTGTGGATGTGCACACCAGTAAATATGGGCAGCCATGATGGGTTGCCCGTGGGTATCCGTAATGGTACCTTGAATGGTTACTTGCGCAAATAATCCGATAGGAAGGAAGAACAAAATAAGCGTTGGCAGTTGCATGATTTTACATTAAAATCAGTACACCTACCCAGACAAGTAGTAGGCGTACTGTATGGAATAGTAATGATGGCTAAGAGGAAACTTTTTTAATTATTGCATTCAAGCGGTAGCTACCCGGAAAGTCTTTTCTAATGCGGTTGATAGTGGCCTGGAGCGCATCGGCATTTTCTTCTCGGTGGTGATACAGTAAGAGTATTTCGTAGGCATTTTCAGTACCCCAAGCAGGTAAATAGGGGTTTGGATTTTGGTTCTCACTTAGCGCAATGGTTTTTTCCATATACTCAACTACCTGCTTCCCTCCACCAAATTGGGAAGGTGTGTAATAATCATTATTACCGAGTACATAGTATCCTCGAGGATTATTGGGATCCATTTCAACTGCTTTTCGGGCATTTCTGGACGATCGGGTTGAGATTAAGGGTGCTTGCAAACTGTTCTTGAAAGAGATAGAAAACCCCTGTAAAAAGGCAAGTAAGGCATAGTCCTCTGATGTCTTCTGAGGTGTGTTTCTGAGTAAAGTTATGGCCCGGTCCGTCCACTTTCCTGCTGCTTTTTTCTGGTTGATTTGAGCGTGGTAAACAGCCGTGTAGAAAAGCGTATAGGCCTGCCAATACTGAAAAAGACCTTGTTTGGTTTGCTGATACGCCTGCTCCAGTTGGTCGCCCAAAGTTGTTAAAGGTACATCGGACTGCTGTGCTCTACTCTGAATGAAGGTATTCATAATGGTTTCTTCGATACCGAACAGAAGAGAGTCCGTTTGTTCAATGCTTGGTACGGATGTTCGATTAGCCAAGATTTGCCCGAAAGGACAAAGCCAAAGTACCAGTACCATGCATAAAGTGTAAAAAGAGTGGTTAATTGTTCTCATTGTTTATTTTTTAATTTAGTTTGTTTTATAAACTGGATTAAGAAAAAAAATCAAGACGGATCCAGATATTCTTTAAGGACAGTAACGTAGGTCTCGAAAGCATCTATCCCTTGGGGGGTGATTTCGATAGCTGTATGTTGGTAGTTGTTTTTAAATCCTTTTTCAATTTTGAGGTACTCGGCTGCTTGTAATTTTTTCAACTGCACACTCAGATTTCCCGAGGTCGCTTTGGTAACCATTTTCAATTCATTGAAATCGGTTGCCCGATTGGCGACCAAGTAAGAGATGATCGCCAGACGCAGTTGAGAATGTAAAAGCGGATCGAGGTCCTTAAACATGGTTCTTCTTTTTCTTTCGGTTCAGGTCAAGTCCTGGTAATAAGAGGGCCACAATACCTACGGCCACAAAAACAAGTGGTTGGAAGGTATTAGGCAGAAAGAAGGCAACATAGCCTAGGGCTTGGGTAAATATACCAGCACCTAAAAGGTAACGATTGCCGAGTGCGTAACCCGATAAAAGTAATCCAAATCCCTGGATGATCAGCATTACGGGGGTGAGGTTATAGCCAAGTTTAAAGAAAAAACCAAAGCCAAGGATAAACAGGTTAATTGTTATAGCAATCCATATCCACTTCATGATGCGCGACAGGACATTGCTGCCTTTTGATTTAGGTATCCGGCTATAATAGACGCCGGTAAGAATCCCGGGTACAATGAGTAGTGTATATACTATGCCACCCAAAGCGGGTAAGTTCATCATGTTTAGTACAAAATGAATAATACCCACCAATGCAAGAGAAATACCCCAAAGTATAAATGCCACCCCATTGTCCTGATAGCGATAACGGGCCTCCTCGATCATTTTTGTGATAACAGCTAGGCTGTCGTGTGGAGAAAATTCGGTTTCATTCATAATCTATTTTTAAGTAAATATAAAGTAGTTTATTAAATAAACAAAATTAGAGGGCAAACATAAAGCATTATGTGATTGGGGTCATGTTTTTTTGATTCAAGCAACTCATACCTGAGAGCCATGTACTTATTCCTTTTTCTCAAAATGGAATGTCAGTAAAAGGAGTACCATTTCATTTGGTTGGCTTCATTTCTCTTTGTTAACCTAAAATTCTTACATGATGCGTTCTTTCAAATTTTATGTTTTTACGTGCGGTTTTTTTTTCTTTTTCTTTACCAGTATGCTTTTGGGGCAAATAACGACTACCACAGAAACGGATGGCATGTCTATTTTGGATAATGGAATCATCAGCCGGAATGCAGAATATAAAGTAGGCAGTGCTTTGGTCCAGAATGGATTTTCTTATAGTCAGATGACAGAGGCGATGGTGTCGTCGGGGTCAGATTTAGTTCGGGCACACATTTCGGGAACTGGATTTGGTATGCGTCAGTATGCGGTATCGCCATTTAAGCGAACGCTTTTGGATCTGGATAAGCTGGTCTTTTCTGGTGTCGACCCTTCTTTTTTCCCTAATAACGATAGTATAGCCTGGGAATTGGGTGTTACTGACTTTGGTGATTTCCAGGAAGAAGATATGAATGATCGAGGCTTTTATCTGGACTATAAACGATTAGTTGGGGATATCTTTTTTTTCAAGCGTCAGTTATATATTAACCCGGATGAATCTGGCATGGGAATTAACCCTGGTTTTAATACTGAGTTTAATGCTAACTTGAGGGTTTATGGGGGAACAAATATTGGTATTTGGAGCGACCAAGATTTTTCGAACGCTACTACTTATGGATTATTTTCCCGGACAAATGGGACGGGTACCGGCATTCGGTATGGCGTTAGTGCACAAGCATTAAATTCCAGCATTGCGAACTATGCTATATATGGATTTGCCTCAGGTTCGGGAACTAATTATGCTGTTTATGCTGGTGGTAATATGGCTTATACAGGAACTTTATCTAATCCTTCTGATCGAAAACTAAAACGAAACATAAAGGACTTTGATGGTCTTGAATCCCTTCTGAAAATCAAACCACGAACCTATGAATACAACACCGAGGAATATGAATATATGAGTCTCCCTAAGGGTAAACAATTTGGATTCATAGCACAAGAATTACAAGAAGTATTGCCAGAAATGGTACTGGAGAATAAGCACTCCCATTCGGTTGAAGCAGACTCAGGGTTAGCTAGTACAATTACGGCATACTTGGGTGTTCGACCACTGCAGTTATTACCTGTTTTAACCAGAGCACTGCAAGAAGAACACGAAATTGTTGAAAGCCAAGGTGTTCAGATTCGTCATTTACATCAGGAAAACGAGGCTTTACGAAGCCGTATGGCTGATCTGGAGGCACAGGTGGAAAAACTATCAGGGCAGTTAGGGAATCAAAATAATGATCCGATTTTACTTCATGATGCCCGATTAGATCAGAACTTCCCCAATCCGTACGATCAGCAAACGGTTATTGGATTCTATGTACCGGTATCGGTGCAGCGAGCAGAATTACATATTATCAATCCGGAAGGAAAACGTATGCAGACTATTCAAATTACGGAGCGTGGCGAAACCAAGCAGGTCTTGGAAAGTCGTAGTTTACAAGCTGGGGCTTACTTTTATAGCCTGATACTGGATGGCCAGCCTATTGCCACTCGACAAATGTTACTCTTGAGATAG
>JABSSK010000187.1 GCA_013214265.1 Saprospiraceae bacterium
TTTCAGGGGTGTTTCGTAGTGGTCTCAACGGTGTTTTTTGTGGTAGGCGTTGAATGGTCTGGAAGCGTTCTCTTTCCCGGCGTATTTTCTCTTCAATGGGTCTAAAAGCAAGAATTTCCATACCTGAATGAATATCTTCGGGGGTCAGGATATTCCATATCATTAGTTGTTGCGTGGTGCATCCTAACTTATGTGCTAGCTGATGTATCGACTGGTTGGGCTCAAGAACATAGGTAAGCGGTGCGTAGGCACCGTTTAGTTCATCTGTGGATCGCGATTGAAATATGGGGGTTCCAAAAACTTGATTTTGCCACTTGGTGTCGTGTTGGCCCTCATTTAGCCAAGTGATCATTTTAGGCATGATACGACTTGGCAGAACTAATGGCATGCCGCCCGAGATTCTGGGAATATAGCCTTTCTCATAAGCTGGGTTGAGGTACTCAATTAAATCCATTGGCAGATGCGTTACCTGAGCAACTTCGTAAAAAGAAAGCTTCTTACGCACAGTAGTACGTGCCGTTAATTGAAGGTCAAGATTTGGATATTTAGGCTCGAGGTCGTGCGCTTTATAATATTGCATTAGATAACTGGCAGCAATAAATGCGGGAACATAATTGGCGGTTTCTCTTGGTAGATAAGACTTTACCTTCCAAAAGTCCTTACTTCTCGCTCTTTTCATGGCACGACTGACACGCCCACCACCACTATTATAGGCGGCAATAGCAAGCTCCCAGTCGTCAAATCTTTTGTATAAGCGAGATAGATATTCCATTGCGGCTTCAGTCGATTTGTACACATCGCAGCGTTCATCAATGGTTTCGTTAATAGTCAAGCCAAAATAGTCGCCTGTTACAGGCATAAATTGCCAGAGACCTCTGGCCCCAGCATGGGAAACGATATCAGGAATCAAACCCGATTCTACAATAGCCAGATATTTCAGATCATCAGGTAAGTTATATTTCTTCAGATACGCTTCGAAAATAGGGAAGTACATAATCTGATGCCCCAGAATACGCTCCGCTTTCTTACGATCGAGAATAGTGTAGGTGCGCAGGTAGGAACGAACGACTTTATCATATCGGGGTTTTACAACCTCGTTTTTCATTTGGAGAATACGTTGGCTAATGACTTCATCATTTAGCTCTCGGGGGGGATCTGACCAACACGGCAGGCCTGTAAATAGTAGTAAAACAAGGAGTAAAAATGTCCGCATACAATTCAATTTGGTCGGTAGTGGCTTTCGTTGATTAGTTGCAGGTTCTAAAAATACATTTTTTGTGATAGCATAATAACCAACCTGCCAATTATTGGATGTTAAATAACGTATACGAAAATTTATACTATGGGTTTTAAATCGATAAGAAGATAGGGGATCGTATTACCCTTTTTTACTAATCTGACGGACAAAATCAAGAAGTTCGTGCTCGGCCATTCTATTGCCCATGAGCTGAATACCTATTGGTAGCCCGTTGGAATGGTTGACTAGCGGAATGGATATAGCCGGGATTCCAACCATATTGGCTTGTACAGTAAAAATATCAGCAAGATACATAGCAGTGGGGTCATCCTGTTTGTCGCCTAATACCCAGGCTGTACTGGGAGTAGTGGGCATCAGAATGAAATCATATGTTTCCAGAATAGCGAGTGTCCGATCATGAATTAGGCGACGTACTTTTTGGGCTTGCCCATAATAGGCATCATAATAGCCCGCACTTAAGACGAAGGTTCCCAGCATGATGCGACGCTTGACTTCTGGACCAAACCCTTCGGTTCTCGATTTGCGGTAGGTATCTATTAAATTTTTTGCATGAGCACTACGATGCCCATAGCGAATACCATCATAACGAGATAGATTAGAGGAAGCTTCGGCTGTGGTCATTACATAGTATGCTGGGACCATGGCGTCGATATACTCGAATTCGACGGGTTCTATGGTATGCCCCTTTGCGGCAAGCTTTGCGGCAAAATCTTTGCTATGAGCTGAAACCTCAGGGTCCAGAGCAGGGTGGTCGAAGGCGCTTGGGAAATAGGCGATCCGCTTGGGTTGTGGTTTCAGTTGTTGGGTATAGTCAGGCACAGGTGCTGTGCTTACGGTGGCGTCATATTCATCTTGTCCGGCAGCAAAGGACAGGGTGCGCGCAATATCAGTGGGGTTGTGTGCCAGCAGTCCGATTTGGTCAAAACTGGACCCATAGGCTAGCAGTCCGTGACGGGAAATACGACCATAGGTGGGCTTGAATCCGAAAACACCACAAAAGGCAGCAGGCTGTCGGACGGAACCTCCGGTATCAGAACCCAATGCTACCAGGCAAGTGTCAGACTGAACGGATACAGCTGACCCCCCTGACGATCCACCAGGGACGTGTTTGGGGTTGGCAGCGTTGCGAACGGGCCCGAAGGCGGAATGGCTATTGTCAGAACCCATAGCAAATTCATCGCAGTTAGTACGTCCGATTACAATAGCACCAGCTTGTATGAGTCGATCCAGAGCAGTAGCAGAAAATTGAGACTCAAAATTTTCCAAAATTTTTGATGCACCCTGCACGCCATGGTCTTTGTAGCAAATAACATCCTTATGCGAAATAACTAGCCCGAAGAGGGGGGGCAGCTGCTCAGGATTTTGGCTGATTAGCTGGTCTTGCTGGCGAGCTGCTTCTAAGGCTTCATGAGTATATACTTCAAGATAGGTATTCAATGATTTGGTAGCCTCGATTCGTTCCAAGTAATATTCGACCACTTCCGTTACTGTCAGAGAGCGACTTTTGACTTGTTCCTGAATGTAGCTTAAGGATGGAAATCGAGGTGCCATTTTTTATAAGTTATGTTGTAAACAAGATAACTAGGATTGGGGAGCAAAATTTTGTTTGCAGCTTGCTTATTACAGAAAGTACTTGACACTCCATTTAGGCAAGTTGCTCAATTATACTAGCCAGTGCCATTTCCTGCTGTTCTCCACTTTCCATATGTTTAAGTGCCAAATTACCACTTTCCATCTCGGAGGAGCCAATAATAACTACGTATTCAGCTCGCCTACTGTTGGCATACTTCATTTGTTTTTTCATCTTCACCGGCTCGGGGTATAACTCGGCGTTGATACCTGCTGCTCGTACCTGATTTAAAGCAGAAAAAGCAAATTGGTGACTTTCGGCATCGAAGGCCAGAAAGAGTAGTCGTAACCTTTCGGCAGAATCTGGCGGGAACAAACCTAGTTCTTCCAGGCATAGGTAGATGCGATCGGCCCCAAAGCTGATGCCCACACCACTCATTCCTTTGAGTCCAAATACACTGGTGAGGTCATCATAGCGTCCACCACCACCGATACTTCCGATGGACACATCTTTTGCCTTGACTTCGAATATACAGCCGGTATAATAATTTAGTCCGCGTGCCAGCGTGACATCAAAAGCTACCTCATTGGTGGCGTGATAGGTGTCAAAGTATTGGTGGAAAGTTTCGAGTTCTTTGACTCCTTGTTGGCCGGTTTCGCTTTCGCTAAAAAAGGGTTTGAGAGCGGCAAGAGTTTTGACATGTAGAATGTCGATAATGGTTTGGATAGAAGATTCTCCAATATTGCGTTTGCGCAACTCGTCTTTTACGCCATCCATTCCTATTTTATCTAGCTTATCGATTGCGATAGTCATATCCATAAATTGATCAGGGATACCTGCTGCTTCGGCAATACCAGCCAAAATCTTTCGGTTATTTACTTTGATGGTTACCGGAAGATTCAATTCTTTAAATACCTGATCATAGATTTGGACCAATTCAGCTTCATTCATCAGGGAGTCTGACCCTACAACATCGGCATCACACTGATA
Organism: Saprospiraceae bacterium; assembly: GCA_013214265.1. GTDB lineage: Bacteria > Bacteroidota > Bacteroidia > Chitinophagales > Saprospiraceae > DT-110. The sequence goes on from JABSSK010000187.1 coordinate 3,819, forward strand.
AAATTCTTGGAAACGACCTTTTTGGGGTCGATCTGCCCGCCAGACGGGTTGGATCTGGTACCGTTTAAATGGGAAGGGAATATCATTTTGGTGCATCACTACAAAACGGGCAAAGGGTACGGTCAAATCATAGCGCAGACCACGCTTCGAAATACTGGGAATAAGGGCGTTGGAGTTTTTTGTTTCGAGTGCCTCGGAGTCAGCTTTACGCAAAAAGTCACCATTGTTAAGTACTTTAAATAGTAACTGGTCGCCTTCGTCTCCGTACTTTCCTGTCAGCGTATTCAGTTCTTCCATGGTAGGTGTTTCGATAGGCTGATAACCATAACGAATGAAAGTCCTACGAATCGTTGAAAAAATGTAATTGCGCCTGTTCACTTCCTGAGGCCCAAAATCACGAGTGCCTTTAGGTATGGATGGTTTCATTATACTTTCTAATTGCTAATAGTTACGTTATAATTTTCATGGCCTACAAGGAAGCTGAAGCTGTAAATCTTCATCCAGGGTTCCACTCACATCGTACCATTTTACACGATTTTATATTATGCCTTCTCCTTTACTGCACGTTCCTTTTGAGATGCGCAAAGCTAAAGTGCGGATGCAAATTGGCGCAAGAAGCGAATATCATTTTCGAATAGCAGTCGGATATCACCGATATCAAAATTTTGTAGAGCCGTACGTTCAATACCCATTCCAAACGCAAAACCAGTATATACCTCAGGATCGATATTACAGTTGGCAAGCACATTGGGATCGACCATGCCGCATCCCAAGATTTCGAGCCATCCTGTTCCTTTGGTAAGTCGATAGGTACGATCGGTATCTGTTCCCAGAAAAACGTCCATTTCTGCACTAGGTTCTGTAAAAGGGAAATAGCTGGGACGTAAGCGGATTTTAATGTTTGATCCGAACATTTCCTGAGCGAAGTGGAAAAGGGTTTGTTTTAGATCTGCGAATGAAACACCCTTATCGATGTATAAACCCTCTACCTGATGGAACTGGCAGTGAGATCGCGCTGAAATGGTTTCGTTGCGGTAAACGCGGCCCGGGGCGATAATCCGGATTGGAGGAGAGGTTGACATCATCACCCGCGACTGCACACTGGAAGTATGGGTGCGTAACAACATGTCACTACTGTCCTTGAGGTAGTAAGTGTCTTGCATGTCACGTGCCGGGTGGTCTTCCGGCGTATTCATAGCCGTGAAGTTATGCCAGTCATCTTCAATTTCACGTTCTTCCGCAACCGTAAAGCCGATACGTTCGAAAATTTTGATAATCCGATTCATCGTTACGGAAACCGGATGGCGAGAGCCTAATTCGATTGGTTCGCCGGGTGCGGATAAATCAAGGTGAGCAGAGGCTGCATCTTCTGCAGCAATTTCTGACTGTACTTTTGCGGCCTGAAACTTACTTTCAGCAGCTTCTTTGATCGATTTGATTAGCAGGCCAAATTCTTTTTTCTGGTCATTGGCGATTTCTCGCATCTTACCCATGAAAGGCTTAACTATATTTTTGGATCCCAGAAAACGGATGCGGAATGCTTCTACTTCTTCAGGGGTTGAAGGGGATGCTGCGTTGATTTCTTCCAGAAGGGCTTTGCCTTCATCGAATATGCTGGCCATAACGTTATTTTTTGCGCTGCAAAAATAGAAAAAATGGGCGTCGAACTGTGGCTTTGGCTACGGTTTATTCGTGACTTTACCTAAAAACATAATCCGAGGCATCATTTTATATCTAAAACAGGACTTATAATAAATGTTTTTCCATGCCATCACTTGATGCATTATTCCAGACTATACCTCCACGTAAAGGGTTACTCTTGGCCATAGGCCTTAGTCAAGTCGGGTTAATCTGGGCTCCAGTTTTGCTATCAGTGAGTATGGGTTTTATCTTTATCTGGGGGGTGTTATGCTGGACTGCTGGCTTATGGGAGCCACAGCGGCATGCGGTGGCGACTCGATATGCCTTGCTGGCATTATCGGTACTGTTCCTGCTTATTCTTTTTTGGGTTTGGGGGCTTGAAGATGTCGATTATTGGTTGACACGCATCCGGATCAAGCTACCGTTCTTGCTGGTACCAGCCGGTTTACTTTGTCTTCCTCCTCTGCGTAAAAAAGATCTCAGTAGGGTGCATACCTTCCTGCTTTTGCTCCTCGTAATATTATCTTTTCAAATTGGTATTCGTTACCTATTCGATTTTAAAGCTATCAATGAAATACTAAAGCAGGGTCAGCACATGCCTATGCCGGGGAATCATATTCGGCTTAGTTTGTTGATGGCATACGGGGTGGTAAGTGGCCTTACGTTGTATCGTTCTCTTCCGAAAGAGAATCGGATGTGGAAAAATGGCGTGCTATTCAGCACACTTTTTTTAGGTGTTTTTTTACATGTACTCTCTGTTCGTTCGGGCTTGGCAGGGCTCTATGCGGGGTTACTGGTCGTTTTGATTCATGAGGTGTTGGTGCAACGAAAATGGAAAGGTGCTGTGTTGGGTGCTGTTCTGATCATTCTGGCCCCTTTGATCGCATATCAAAGTGTACCGAGCTTTAGAAATAAGGTTAACTATGCGAAATGGGAAATCTGGATGCAACAACAAGGTCAAGCTAGCGGACAATTGAGTGATGCGGGTCGCTGGATGTCCTGGCAGATTGGTTGGTCGATTTGGAAAGACCACCCTTTGCTGGGTGTCGGACCAGGAAATTTAAAGCAAGAAGTATATCGTAAGTATGCGGCTGAGTATCCAAATGTTCAGAAGAAGCGCATGCCTCATAATCAGTACATATCGGTGGGTGCAGGTATGGGCGTTATTGGTTTGCTGATTTTTATGACGGCTTTTCTATGGGCACTTCGGTATCGACAATTTTGGTTCAATTCCGGATTGATAGCTTTTTACACTATTATACTGGTTTCCGGATTAGTAGAAAATACGCTAGAGAATTCCGAAGGTGTTGGCCTTGCTGTATGGTGGTTAGGTATTCATTTTGTGTGTGAAACTGGAAAATAAATGGTTGAGAAGGTCTACTTTTTTTGTTTGTTTAAAAAAAGACGGTTTCAAGCTTTTTGTTTTCTATGAAAGTAGTACATTTGACAAAAGTTAAAATTAAATTTTCACACCTTAGCTATATCTAGGTGTGCATATGAGAGCAAGTAGCCTACATAATTGTATAATCAGGCAAGATGTAGGTAATTTTGGCTGGCTAAATAAACCATATTCCCATGGCCTCAGTTGCCCCCCAACGAGAAAGCGACGCAGCTTTAAATCAGCTGTGTGACGATGAGCCCCGATGGTTTGCGGTGTATACTCTGTATAAACGAGAAAAAACCGTTGCCAAGGAGCTAGACCGTTTGGGTATAGAAGCCTACCTTCCACTACAAACCGTTACGCGATACTACACTCGAAAAATTAAAACGGTTAAACTCCCACTTTTATCTTGTTACCTTTTCGTACGAATTACCAAGCCATCGTATGTACCTGTTTTGCAGGTATCAGATGTTCTGCATTTCGTACGTTTTAGGAAAGATCTGATATCTATTCCAGAACGAGAAATAGATATTATGCGTATGATTTGTGGTGAGCATATTCCGGTGGAAGTGACGGAAGAGGTGCTGTCAGAAGGGGATCGAGTGGAGATATGTGGTGGGCGATTGACCGGATTACAAGGTACATTAATAGAGAAATTAGGAAATAAAAAGTTTGTAGTGGCACTCGATAGCCTAGGTATCCAGCTGGCCATGGAGGTTCCAGCTGATCTATTGGTTAAATTGAGCTATCGAGCCTTTCAATAGGGATTCAGAAAACTCTGCGGTGATAAGAGTAATATCAGGAACGAATAGGCATAAAAAGATATACGCTACAGTATAGTTTTGGCGTTCCAAGGTTAAAGAAGACACTACGATACCTTGAACAGGACTAATTCGGTGATTAAACGAATACAAGTACTGTTCGTCTAACCTTTACAAATTACAGCGTATCTGCTCTAGGCAGACTAACTTAAAATGAATGCATCACTTTGTTGATGCCTTTCCTATGTATGTATTAGAGAAAGGCAGTCCAAAGTTAGATATATGGGATTTATCTGTCAGATAAATCCATTGGTTCGACTCAATATGAATCGGGCGACACCACATACAATAGCATCGGGTGAAAAATCGCTTGCGACTTTTCGTTGGCGAAGCCTTATCTTTCACGAAACATACGGTGTATTTTTATCGTATGTTCAGATAATTGCTTTGTTCATAAACTTCACAATATTATTATGAAACGCGTGCTAATTACCGGTGCTGCCGGCTTTCTGGGTTCACACCTATCTGATCGCTTTATTGCCGAAGGATGCCATGTAATAGGCATCGATAACCTACTAACAGGTTCTTTAACGAATATTGAGCATCTAATGCCTTTGGAACGTTTTGAGTTTCATCATCACGATGTAACAAAATTTGTTCATGTATCGGGGGATTTGGATTATATATTACATTTTGCTTCTCCAGCTAGTCCGATTGATTATCTGAAGATGCCGATTCAAACCCTTAAAGTTGGAGCCTTAGGTACCCATAACATGCTGGGTTTGGCTCGTGAAAAGGAAGCGCGAATACTGGTAGCTTCGACTTCTGAGGTGTATGGAGATCCACTGGTGCATCCGCAGAAAGAAGAATATTGGGGTAACGTGAACCCAGTAGGGCCACGTGGGGTATACGATGAAGCAAAGCGTTTTTTGGAGGCCATTACTATGGCATACCATACTTTTCATAACGTGGAGACTCGCATTGTTCGAATTTTTAACACTTACGGTCCTAATATGTGTCCTGACGATGGCCGCGTGATATCTAACTTCATCGTGCAAGCTCTTCAAGGCCATGATATCACTGTCTACGGAGAAGGTCAGCAAACACGATCTTTTTGCTACTGTGATGATTTGATCGAGGGCTTTGTCCGTATGATGATGCAAGACGAAATTATAGGCCCCATGAATTTCGGTAATCCTATTGAGTTCACAATTTTAGAACTTGCTGAAAAAGTCATAAACTTAACCGGCAGCCAGTCTAAGATTATTCACGAAACTTTGCCCTCTGACGACCCCAAGCAGCGTCAGCCGGATAT
>JABSSK010000188.1 GCA_013214265.1 Saprospiraceae bacterium
CCTTTAGCCCTAAAGTGTTTGCTTTTGGTGATTATGCACTTGAGGTGATTCTTCCTGAACCTGGAAGGCAATATCGGTGGGATAGGGTGGCCGCGCTGGAAGATAATAAGTCATGGCTGGCGGTAGATTGGGGCTAAGTATCGATTCATTACGATATCTTAAAGCAGCCGAGTGAAGGGTTTATAGCCTATCGTGGGTATAAAGGAGGTCTTTTAGTTAACGGCTCGGTATCCTTTGCGTTATCCACCGGTAGTCAGGAGATAATCAGGATAGCTTTGTTGCTTATCGGGAGCGCAAGTACCATTGTGAATTGGCGTGGTTAATACTCTAATATAAACTTTGATAAGTTTTGGCCAGTTTCAAGTTGGAGTTTTTTGCGTAAGCGATACCGAGCCACTTCAACACCACGGGTAGATATACTAAGTAGATTGGCTATTTCTTTGGTGTTGAGGTTAAGCCTTAAAAAAGCACACAGTTTTTGTTCGTTAGGAGACAAATCGGGAAAGATGGTTCGTATACGGGAGAGAAAATCTCCATGTACTTTTTCGAAGTGGTATTCAAACTGTTCCCAGTCTTGTTGAACTCGAAGCGTGACATTAATCTCTTTAACTATTTTATCAAGGACTTGTTTGGTTTCGGGGCGTACACCTTTTTGTTTTGCATCTTTTATTTCTTCTCGAATGGACTCGATAAATTCATTCTTCACCACCAGATTCATGGTTGAGGCAGCAAGTAACTTATTTACATGCTGAAGTTCGCTCTTCATCTTTTCTTCTTTAAGATCGAGTAGTTCTTTTTCTTTGAGCTGACGAATTTCGATAAGCTTTTTTTGTTTGTTAGCCAATTCGAGTTGTCTAGCTTGTTCGATACGTTGGGCTTTTTGTTTGTAGCGTTTGCGCTGAAAGGCTGAGGCCGCTAAAACAATACATCCAAAGGTCAGTATATAAACTATTTTAGCCCAAGGGCTCAGGTAGAATGGTGGGCTGACTACCAGTGATACGCTAGGTGTACTGGTAACTTCGCCTAGGTAATTACGAGTTTGTGCATGGAATTCATATTTGCCCTGTTCTAGATTGGTATATTCTTTCTTATGGGTATTACTCCAGGTGCTATAGTTGTCATCAAAGCCCTCTAGGAAAAACCTAAATTGTTGATTATTCATATCATTAAACTGAAACGACTCCACTTCTATCTTTAGAACTTTGGCTCTGGGGCTAACCGCTATGGGAGGTATACTGGTTAGGAGTTGTGCAAAAGGCAAGCGGTTATACAAGGTTTTATTTTCGTTGACACTAAAAACCTTGCTGATGACAAGTGGTTGTTTTATGTTTAGGGGGTCCTCCAGCTCGGGGCTATACTGAATAAAGCCTTCATTACCAGAAAAAAGGACACCCCTATTGGTATGGGTAGAAACGTTTAAAAGATCATTGTTCAGATGATATCGCATCTGGTACAAGGAAGAGGGCACAAAGGCGTAGTTTCCTGCACTTATTTGTCGGAAGAAACCAGCTTTATCCTCTGCAATAACATGAATATTGTTTTTCTTATCCTGAGCTAGTAAGTAAATGGGCTGGTCTCCAAATTCCTGATAAAGGATATTATCTTTATGCAGTATACCTGATTTGGTGTCTAAGCTGAAGATGCCATTTTTGGTTGCTAGATAGAGTTGTTCACCGATTTTACTCAGGATAATTTGTTCTATTTCGAGGCCGCTTTTTAGCGTAGTAATTTGAGTGGTCTCAGCAATATCAAAGTTGTCGGATAGCCGAAGGCGGTACAAGCCGGTATAATATTGCCCTACCCAAATATTGCCCTCTTCGTCCTCTTCAAAAAAGCGAGTGGATGCATTAAAGCCCTGCATGTTTCCTACGCCAATTAGTTGTTGCTCTTGGTTTAGTTGGAATAAATACAACCCTTCATACGTTCCGCCTATAGCATAATTGGGTCGGGACCGTAATTGGCGAATACCCCATAGACCTTCTGTTTTGGCCAGTTGACGGGCGGTTCCATTTTCCAGAATGAAAAGGCCTCTGTGATGGCCTGCGTATAATTTTCCGGCAATTTCCTGCATACTGTAAGCAGGACCTTCTGTTCCAGAAATGAATTGGCTTTCTTGCTGATTTGTACTTGAAAAATAGATTCCGTTCGAGGTGGTATAATAGGTTCCAGCCGGCGTTTCATGGGCTGCGTACCCACTTCCCTGAATGCTCATTTTTCGGCTTAGTAAACGCATAGGGGAATTAATGTGAACGAGGGCTATTCCGTTTTGCATACCTACCCAGAGGTTACCCGCATAATCTTGATAGGTGCGTAAGCATGCATTGGAGGCTAAGCCATCATTTTTATTTATGATTTCAATAACATCATTTTCTCGATCATACAGAACGATTCCTATGGTTTGTGTAGAAACAACCAAGCGGGTATCGGAAAGCTCCATAACATGATTGACGTACGTCCCTCTTAATACATTCTCTAGAGCTTTATATTCTTTTTCAACCTGAAAATTATTGGTCCATTCGATTTCTCCAGAATTATAGATGATAAGATACCCTTGGTTCTGAGCGATTATACCCGCTATGGTACCTTTAGATTGGCGTTCGGGAAAAGCTTCTTGTAACCTTTGCCCGTCCCAGATGAGAAGCGTTCCGTCTTTGGTTTGTGTAAATAACTTACCATCAGCCTGAAAGGAGCGGTCAAACCCTTCTTGGGTACGAATAGTTTTTACTGTTTCACCATCGTAAATATAAATGGCTTGAAATGTGCAAAAGAAAACGCTTTCCCCAATGAGGAAAACATCCCACACTTCGTCAAAGTCCTTATCCTGTTCTGATAGACTATCGATTAGGGTATTGAAATGCCAGTTTTTGGTGAAGTATCCAAAGTCCCCTTGTGATCCTACGTAGAGCCGGTCTGTTTCAGCGTCGAAAGCTAGGGATCGTTTTTTCTTTCCTGTTTTAAAACTATGCGTACCCCACTCCGAACCATTAAATGATAATACGCCAAGGTTATTGGCGACAAAGAGGGTCATATCGCGATTTTGAGCGAAATCAATGTTCTGAATTCCAGCTTTATAGTCGGTAGGACTAAAGTTCTGGACGGGGTATTGCCCGTTTTGTGCCCTCAATTTGTCGGGTATTAAGCAAAAAACAACTATAAGAAAAATGTACCAAGTGAGATGCCTAATTTCATTCATGTGCAGGTGTGTGTTTGCCAAATATAATTAATTATCAGCCATTTATAGCGGAATAAATAATAAAATGACGTATTCGAGTTCAGGTAGGATGAAAGAAAAGTTGAGGTTGTTTATTCCTTGTTTGCGTCAAAATAGCACTATGTTTAATTAAAATAGCACCAAATAAGACGCTTTCACCAAATGTGCTTACATCTAGTGGAAGTAGATTTTAGACATCTTGAATACAAACCAAATTACATATGAAAAACACCATCCTACACCTCCTTTTATGCCTGCTAACAGTTCCTGCTGTTGCACAAACCGATATGGTTTCAGTCGTACAGGAAGGGAGTGACCAAAAACTGGTAGTTAATGGTTCCGACTTTATGATTAATGGTATGAACTGGGATTTCTTTCCCGTGGGGACTACGGTTACGTATAGTTTATGGACTCAACCCGATGATATTATCCGAGCTGCATTAGACTCTGAAATGTCTATGCTTAAAAATATGGGTGTAAACGTTGTACGTCAGTATACCGGTGTACCATCCAGATGGATTCAATACATCTATGAGCGTTACGGGATATATACTATGCTTAACCATTCTTTTGGGCGTTATGGTCTGACGCTTGAGGGGGAATGGGTGCCCAATACGGAATATGCTGATCCAAGGGTTAGAGCGCTATTATTATCAGAGATAACTGCGCTGGCTCAGGAATATAAAAATACACCTGGCTTATTGATGTATCTGCTAGGTAATGAAAACAATTATGGTCTTTTTTGGGAAGGCGCAGAAACGGAAGCTATCCCTGTTGAAGATCGTAAGTCTACGATTCGTGCACGTGCAATGTATAAGTTCTTCAACGAAGCAGCTGTGATCATGAAAGATATTGACCGGTCACATCCTATTGCTATGTGTAATGGTGATTTGCAGTTCTTGGATATTATTGCTGAGGAGTGCCAGGATGTTGACATCTACGGTACGAACATGTACCGTGGCGTATCATTTGGAGACGCTTTTGAGCGCGTTAAAAATGAGTACGGTAAGCCTTTCATGTTCACGGAGTTTGGAGCTGATGCTTTTAATGCTATTGAAAATCAGGAGGATCAGGGAGCACAGGCCTACTATATGGTGAATAACTGGAAAGAGATTTATGAAAATGCGGCAGGGCTTGGTAAATCTGGTAATTCTTTAGGAGGCTTTACTTTTCAGTTCAGTGATGGCTGGTGGAAATATGGACAAACAACTAATTTAGATGTTCATGATGATAATGCATCTTGGCCTAGTGGGGGGTATCGACATGATTATGTGGAAGGTGAAAATAATATGAATGAGGAATGGTTTGGTGTTTGTGCAAAAGGCCCCACTTCCGTACGGGGTTTATATGAGCTTTTCCCGCGAGCAGCCTACTATGCATTACAAGAGGTTCACCAACTCAACCCTTACAATGATGGTGTCAGTTTGGGTAGCATTCAGACGCACTTTGATCAAATTAATATTGCGGATGCGGAATTAAGAGCACGCGGGGACAAAGCAGCTTTAGCCCAGGAAGAAACAAAATTAGTTCGCCTGAGTGGGTTGCGTGCTGAATTAACTACCTTCACTACGGGCGGTAAACATCTGGCTACACCAGAAAGCAAAGACCCAAATGTTCTTCAGTATCCGGATGAACTTGGTTTCGACCATATGCAATCCTTCTACGTGGGTATTCAAGCTAATCCGACCAGCAGTGTGCGCATCAATACCACATTCAATATTTTAGGAAATGTGGCAGAAAATCCAATCAACGAAATCTTTTATGAAAATCGTGGACGGGTTCGTTCTGTTAATACTAATCAAGGTGACTTAAGCTTAGGTGCACTTAATCGAGTAGCTTTGTATCGGGCTGATTTCGAATGGAAAAGTGATTGGTATGACTTGAGGGGTTTCTATCGAACCGGGCACTATCACTGGGGATATGAAGGTGACTTTTTTGGCCTCTACCCGGAAGCAAACTATGGGCCTAATATTGATATTTATAATGGTAATGCACCTTTTGGTTTCGAGATTGATGGTAAAAAAGCATTAGATGGGCTTAAAGTGGCTTTTGGTCCTGAGTTATGGTGGGCGGCTAACCCGGCAGTACTGGTTAAGTATAGCAAAACGTTCAGGGGGGTTGATCTTACTGGTATTTTCCATGAAGACCTTGACCAACCAGCGCCATCGGTAAGTTCATTCGCGGTACCAATGCCGCAAACCCGCCGGTTAACTCTTCATGCGAAAACAGAGGTTGGAAAAGTAGGTGTAGAGGTTGGTGGTATGTGGGGTGGCCAGCCACTAGTGGGGCGCACTTTCCAAGTGTATCACGAGAATGGTAACCAATCGGAAGTGCTACAGGATGAAATTCAAAACAAAGATACTTGGGGTGGTAAGGTGAAACTGACTTATTCTTCTGGTCCTTTCAATTGGTATGCGCAAGGTGCTGCGATGGGATTGGTTGCTAACGGAGGTGCGGATTACACCCAAACGTTTACGGGATGGCGCCTCAAAGACAGTGGCAGTGGCAACCAGTTCAATTTCCTTTCCGGTTTTACCTATACGATCGGAAATTTACAGATAGCACCTAACTTCCTGTGGCAACGTCCGGTAGTGGATCCTATACCAGCTGATATACAAGCACCCGGTCGCCCCCGCAATATTCTGGACGACCCCTTCGCTGTTCGTGGAAACCGAGAGCAGGTTGCTGGTGAAATCTTATTTACTTATGATCCAACTCCAGGCACTTGGATGTACCAATGGGACAACGATATGGCTGAAGATGCAAAATTTGCGGTAAGTGCAGGCTTTGTGTTCCGTCACCTTCCAACGATCCAAGATGCAGCGATTGGTATTTTTGCGGATGGCCGTACCCTTTTTGCTTTCCCTGGATCAGCACCAGCACGTGACTTGTGGGAAGCACATGCACGTATTGTGTCAAAGCTAAATCCTGAGTTTGGTGTGATTGCCAATATGTATGGTGGTAATGCACAGCCTCGGGGTAGTGATCCTCGATTGATTGAACGCTTCGGTGCGGATATCCGCATGATTCATAAGAATCTGAAAGTAACCTCTATGGTAAAGGTGAATGATTGGGGTCCTTTCGATTATCATCGTGACTTTAACCTCACTTTTCCCCTTCAGTTGTCATTGGATGTGTCGACCAATCTGGGTGGCGCTAAGTGGTTTAATCTACCGGATACAAGAGCAGGTATTATGGGTATTTGGCGTTCGCTGGACGAATTCTCCCCACGATACTGCCCAACTGAGATTTTTGATGCAAGCGGAACACTGGAGTGTGATCCAACCGCTCCTGGCTTTGATAATGGCCAAGAATGGGAAGTCAGAACTTATGTACACTTTAATATTGGTAAGTAACTAACTAAATAAAACTTCTTGGACATGACCATCCAAATCAATTATAGAAATATCTTAAAACTAGCGGCTTTTGGCTTAATCCTGTTTGCATTTAGTTGTGAGCGCGATTTTGATGATCTTGAACCTGCTAGCTTCCCAACCGATGCTGATGTGTTTATTGATGCTTTCAGCGGCGGGTTGTCATACGCTGCTTTTGGAAACTCCGATGTACGAGCTTTCCAAGTCGATGAGGACGTAGTATATGAAGGTAGTGCATCCATGCGTTTTGCGGTACCTCCCGTTAACGACCCCAAAGGTGCTTTTGCCGGAGGGGCATTTACGACGACCATTGGTCGTGATCTTTCAGGTTATGATGCCCTAACATTTTGGGCTAAAGCTACCCAAACGGCTAACCTGGATGTGCTGGGTTTTGGTAATGACCTAGGTGAATCCAAATACGTCGCTACCATCAACAATGTTCCTGTAAATACCAATTGGCAGAAATATTATATTCCGCTACCTAACCCCGAATTATTGACGGAGGAAAGAGGCATGTTCTTTTACTCTGAAGGTGCGGAAAATGGAAATGGCTACACGTTTTGGATCGATGAGCTTAAGTTTGAGAAATTAGGAACACTTGCTGATCCTACCCCCCTCATTTCAGGTGGTCAGGATGCGGTTATTTCTTCCGAAACGGGAGGTACTGTTCCTATTGGGAACTTAGAGATGAGCTTCAACTTGCCTAATGGTGTAGACCAGGTTATGAATATCGCACCTGCGTATTTTAACTTTCTAACCTCCAACCCTTCGATTGCTTCAGTTGACGCCACAGGCACCATTTCGGTATTAGATTCCGGGCAGGCGGTGATCACAGGAATGGTGGGTGATATCGATGCGGATGGTTCACTAACGATCAATTCAACTGGGGACGCAATCAAACCATTGACTTCAGCGCCAACACCAACACAAAGCCCAGATAGTGTAATATCCATGTTCAGTAATGCCTACGAGGATGTTGTGGTCGATACATGGAACCCATTCTGGGAATTCTCAACCACACAAAATGAGGACATTGTTATTGGTGACGGTGATGATGTGAAGCGATACACGATGCTCAACTTTGTAGGTATCCTTACCGAGTCAGAAAAAATTGATGCTTCGGAAATGACACACTTCCACCTTGATATCTGGACACCAGATCCAACGGATGCACCAAAAGCTTTCAAGGTATTACTCGTTGATTTTGGTGCGGATGGTAACTTTGGTGTTGGTGATGACTCTTCTCATGAATTATCCTTCACGGCACCTACCTTACAAACAGAATCATGGGTGAGTTTGGATATTCCGCTTCGGGACTTTACTGGGTTAGTGAATCGCAATAATATTGCACAACTAGTCCTTTCAGGCGACCTGCCAAACCTGTTTGTGGATAACGTTTATTACTACAAAGGGGAACTCGATGAGATCGCAGGTCCGGAAACGGCAGCCAACGCTCCTACGGCAGCAGCCGAGGATGTTATTTCTCTTTTCAGTAATGCCTATGATGACGTTACCATTGATACTTGGTCAGCAGTTTGGGATGATGCCAATGTAGAAGATATTCAAGTCAATGGGGACGATGTGAAATTATATACTGGCCTTTCATTTGCGGGGGTAGAATTTACTTCTGAACCCATTGACGTAACGGAAATGGAACGCTTCCATATGGATATCTGGACACCAGATCCAACTGCAATGCCGGCTACCTTTAAAATCAAATTGGTTGATTTTGGCCCGGATGGTGCTTTCGATGGTGGTGATGATACAGAGCATGAAATTGCGCTGAATATGGAAAATTATCCAGCTTTAGCTACTGGTAATTGGGTCGGTATTGACGTTCCGATGTCTGATTTTGTAGGACTTACAACACGTGGTAGCTTAGCTCAAATGATTATATCTGGTGATCCAAACACCCTTTATGTGGACAATGTGTATTTGTATAAAGGTGATGGTGGAGGAAATAATAACCCTACGGAACCTGAAGTAGGGGCACCTATGCCCTCGGCAAATGCAGCCAATGTGATCTCATTGTTCAGTGACCAGTATGATGATGTTCCGGTTGATACCTGGCGTACGGACTGGTCAGCGGCTGATTTTGAGGATGTAGAGATTGCAGGTAATCCCACCAAGAAATATGCAAATCTGGATTTTGTAGGAATCGAGACAGTTAGTAGTACGATCGATGCCGGTGCTATGACACATGTTCACCTTGATGTATGGTCGGCTGATTATACGTTCTTTGGGATCAAACTGGTTGACTTTGGTGCGGATGGTGCTTTTGGTGGTGGTGATGATGTGGAACAT
>JABSSK010000189.1 GCA_013214265.1 Saprospiraceae bacterium
TGTTCCTGAGTCAGAGTCGCCATTAGCTGTGGTGCCGCCACCACAGTTTGCCAGAGCAAATCCGAAAGCCATGGCAAATACAAGTTGCTTCATGCTCATAATGAAATTGGATTGATTGAAGTTGTTTAAGGAATTCCCGATAAGTGCTTGAGGTTCAAGACGAAGCTCGTTTTTCGTTTGGTAGCCGTAGCGACCAGGACTAAAAATAGCTGAAGTATTGGGTCTCAATGACTTGTCAAGGGCTTTTTAAACAACTTCATTGGTTAAAAAGTTAAAATTACATTTTCTAATCCGCTTATTAGAGGAATACACATATATAGGGTTGCCATTGTCCGGCTCTCCTTACTCACGGATTTTTCTTTTCTGCAATTATTGTAAAAAATAGCTGGGTCGTGTATATTTGCCTTCCCGGAAAAAACAGGTTTTTGCCCATGCGGTCCATGCTTGTTTCTTTCCGAGAGCAGAGCTCGGGATGTAGCTCAGCCCGGTTAGAGTGCACGTCTGGGGGGCGTGAGGCCGGAGGTTCAAATCCTCTCATCCCGACTTTTAAAAAGCTGTTGACTGTTGTCAACGGCTTTTTTTATGCTGACTAGGTGCCTCGCGAACATAAGTACGTGTAATGATTGTAGTTCGTTCCAGTATTATAAGAGAAAATGCCCATTTTCCTGCTGATGTCGCATACATAAAGACACACATTTTGGTATTTTAGGCTATTGACCGCTAGAGGCGTATCTTTTGGATAGCGATCCGTTGGTGGGCAATCAGAAAATCAATAATCATAAATGCCAGTGGTGTATGCATAATCATGTTTTTGCGGTTGACGGTAAAGTTGCTATCGTTACTGGTGGTGCCGGTGTCTTGGGCCGGGCGATGGCGATTGGTTTATCGCAGGCCGGTGTCCATGTAGGAATACTAGGGCGTACCCACGATGCGAATATGGCGGTAGCGGAAGAAATTCGTGCTTCCGGAGGATCAGCTCTGGCGCTTACGGCGGATGTGCTTCGGCAGGACCAGCTCGAAAAAGCCCGAGAAATTGTATTACAGGAATGGGGGCAGATTGATATCCTGCTCAACGTAGCTGGAGGTAACCGAGCTGGCGCTACCATCGGGCCTGATCAGAATTTCTTTGACCTCTCAATGCCTGATTTTTCTGGTGTTGTTGATCTGAACCTCAAAGGCACGGTGTTGCCAACCTATGTATTTGCCCGACCGATGGCTGATCAAAAGCAAGGCAGTATTATTAATATATCCTCCATGACGGCTCAGCAGCCTTTTACACGGGTGGTAGGGTACGGTGCCGCTAAAGCTGGGATCGATAATTTCACCCAATGGCTGGCGGTAGAAATGGCCCATAAATATGGATCGCAAATTCGGGTTAATGCGATAGCGCCGGGGGTATTCATTGGCAAACAAAATCGTAGCCTGCTGTTAGATGATCAAAGCAATCTGACCGCACGCGGACAAACTATAATTGAACATACTCCCATGAGGCGTTTTGGCGAACCACATGAATTAGTGGGTACCGTGATCTGGTTGTGTAGCGAAGCGTCACAATTCATTACCGGAATTGTGGTTCCGGTGGATGGTGGGTTCAGTGCTTTTTCAGGAGTATAGCGGTAGCGCTTATGAAGAAATTAGAACAAACCTGGCGTTGGTATGGTCCTCAGGATGGTGTTAGCTTGCCCCATATTCGGCAAGCTGGAGCCACGGGCGTTGTGCATGCCCTTCATCATATTCCCAACGGTGATGTCTGGCCACTAGAAGAAATCCGGCAACGCCAACAACAGATCACATCCGCTGGCCTGAGGTGGTCAGTAGTGGAGAGCCTTCCGGTTACAGAAGATATTAAACGACAGCAAGGAGACTGGAAGAAGCACCTCGAAAATTACAAAAAGAGCTTACAGCACTTAGGGGCCGCAGGTATTAAAACAGTCACCTACAACTTCATGCCAATTCTGGATTGGACCCGAACCGACCTCAGTTATCGGCTACCCGATGGTTCAACTGCTCTGCGTTTTGATCAGACGGAATTCATAGCTTTCGATCTTTTTATGCTGGCTCGCCATCATGCCGAAGCGGATTATACATCTGAGCAGATCTTGGCAGCAGAGACCCAATATGCTAATCTGTCAGATGCCCAAAAGAAGCAGCTTACCCAAAATATTATTGCGGGTCTTCCAGGGGCAGAAGAAGGGTATACCCTCCAGCAATTTCGGGACGCATTGGCAACTTATGACCATATTGACGCTCACCAGTTGCGAGTACATCTAGTAGATTTTTTAACAGAGATAGTGCCGGTTGCGGAAGCATCAGGTATACATCTGGTTGTTCATCCTGATGATCCTCCGTATCCCATTTTAGGTTTACCGCGGGTAGTAAGTACGGCTACCGATCTGGCCCATATCTTTGCGCAGGTTCCTGCTTCAGCTAATGGCCTTTGTTTTTGTACGGGCTCTTTGGGCGTAAGGCCAGAGAATGACCTGCCAGCTATGATTCGTACTTTTGCAGATCGTATTCATTTTTTACATCTACGGTCCACCACCCTAGAACCGGACGGAAGCTTTTACGAAGCGGATCACTTGAATGGAGATGTTGATATGTTTGCTGTCATGGCTGCATTGTCAGAGATTCAACAAAAAAGAGAATTACCCATACCGATGCGGCCGGATCATGGCCATAAAATGCTGGATGATTTGATCAAGGAGACCAATCCGGGCTATTCGGCTATTGGTCGGTTGCGTGGCCTTGCGGAACTCCGTGGTTTGGAATGGGGCATTGTTGGTCGCTTAGCTTCCAATAACCGCCATAAAATGCAGGAAAAATAAATATACCAGAATGATAATAAAGCATTACGACAGGTTAAGGCTTGGGACACTCTTCTGTATTCTGGTGGTTGGACTTTTGGTTTTATCAGGTTGCACCACCAACACAGATACCCGGGTAATTGTATTGGCGCACGGTCTTCCTACTTCCCATCCAGTACATTTAGGGATTGTTGATTTTCAAAAGAAAGTATCTGAATTATCCGATGGAAAGCTGGATGTTCAGATTTTTCCGGATGGGCAACTGGGAAGTGAGCGCGAGCTACTGGAACTGCTGCAAATTGGAAGTGTGGCCATGACAAAGGTTAGTGCAGCAGCAATGGCGAGTTTTGCGCCGGAGTACGAAGTGTTGGGTGTTCCTTATCTGTTTCGCGATAAAGCCCATTGTTTTGCAGTACTGGAAGGGGATATTGGAGAACGCCTTTTAAATAGTAGTCAGAATTACCTATTGCAAGGGCTCTGCTTTTACGATGCCGGTAGTCGAAGTTTTTATTCCTCCAAACAACCTATTACAACGCCCGCAGACCTAAAGGGGCTAAAAATCAGGGTTATGAACCACCAGATGTCGGTAGATATGGTCAATGCCATGGGCGGGTCGGCTACCCCCATGGCATATGGTGAACTCTATACGGCCTTACAACAAGGGGTCGGTGATGGTGCCGAAAATAACCCACCCTCGTTTGTGTCTTCTAATCATTTTGAGGTTTGTAAATTTTATACGCTCGAC
The DNA here is from genome assembly GCA_013214265.1 of Saprospiraceae bacterium. Lineage (GTDB taxonomy): Bacteria > Bacteroidota > Bacteroidia > Chitinophagales > Saprospiraceae > DT-110. Next base: position 3,550 of record JABSSK010000189.1, read on the forward strand.
GAGCATACCTCGATTCCTGATGTGCTAGTGATGGGTACCAAATTTTGGGATACCTTGACCCAAAAAGAAAAGGACTGGGTAAAACAAGCTGCGATCTGGTCAGCAGGAACCCAAAAGATCTACTGGCAGGCGTCGATTACTGCCTGTCTGGAAAAACTGGAAGCTTCAGGGGTACAGATTATCCGACCAGATAAATCTCTTTTTTCGGATAAAACGAAGGGGGTCCTGGACAAATTTGCTCGTGATCCAAAGATGAAAGCATTGGTTGACGCTATTCAAGAAAGCTTATGAAAAAGATCTACACATCTATTAATCGAGGTATTGAGATTCTGTTGGTGGTTATTTTTGGATTGTTGGTAATCGATGTGGTATGGCAGGTAGTATCGCGATATCTGGTAGGGCAATCCAGCTCATTCACGGAAGAATTTGCCCGCTTTGCTCTTATCTGGCTCGCTATTCTGGGTGCTGCTTATCTGAATGGCCAACGCGGACACTTAGCTATTGACTTTTGGTTGCATAAATGTCCACCGGAAGAGAAGAAGCGGCGCATGGTTGTGATCGAACTTTTAATGATGATTTTTGCACTGGTCATTATGGTGATCGGTGGTGGTAACTTGGTTTATCTAACCTTATCACTGGGGCAGAAATCCTCCGTTTTGCAGGTCCCTTTGGGGGTTGTTTATGCTGTTGTGCCTTTTAGTGGACTATTGATCGTTTTTTATTCTCTTTTTCATATCCTTTACCCGCCAGCGGAGGAATCTAAAGATGCATAGCTATGGGAATCGAGGTTGTTAGTATTTTGCTGTTGTTTTCCACTTTTTTTGTACTCTTGGCCTACGGGGTGCCGGTGGCCTACAGTATTGGGATTTCCACTACGGTAACCTTGCTACTGAATATACCTTTTATGCCAGGCATTACGACGGTATGTCAGCGTATGACCATCGGTATCGATAGCTTTGCGTTGTTGGCTATACCCTTTTTTATTTTGGCTGGAGAAATTATGAATCGGGGTGGTATCGCAAACCGGCTCATTCAATTTGCAAAATCCCTTATCGGGAGTCTACCCGGCGGACTAGCTTACGTTAACGTACTGGCCGCCATGCTATTTGGTGCCATTTCTGGTTCAGCAGTCGCTGCTGCCTCAGCGATCGGAAGCATTATGACCGATAGAATGGAGGATGAGGGGTATCCACGACCGTTTAGTGCGGCGGTTAATATAACTTCATCCACAACAGGTTTATTGATTCCACCTAGTAACATACTTATTGTCTATGCGTTAGCGAGTGGAGGTACAGCTTCGGTAGCGGCCCTTTTTTTGGCGGGCTATCTTCCTGGTATCCTTGTAGGTTTGGCTTTAATGGTGGTGGTAGCCATTGTCGCTAGCCGCAAACAATTTAGTCGTGGTCAGCGGGTGCCTTTTAGCCAGCTGCTTCAGGATTTCCGTAGTGCTTTTTTTAGTTTGCTTCTGTTGATAATTATTGTAGGTGGGATTGTAGCGGGTATATTCACCGCAACGGAAGCTGCCGGAATAGCTGTAGTTTATGCATTAGTTCTAGCCTTAGTATATCAAACCATTTCCATAAAAGATGTACCGGATTTACTGCTGAATAGTGCTAAAACAACAGCTATTGTGCTTTTTTTGATTTGTACATCGATGGCGATGTCCTGGTTGTTTTCATTTGAGCGTATTCCGCAACTATTGACTAGTTTTTTGTTGGATCAGGTTAATAACCCCATTGCCATATTTATAATTATTAATCTGACATTATTAGTAGTAGGTACATTCATGGATATCACTCCTGCCATTTTGATATTCACGCCCATTTTTTTGCCCGTAGTGACTGCTTTAGGGATGCATCCGGTTCATTTTGGTATCGTGATGGTGCTTAATTTATGTATCGGACTTTGTACGCCCCCGGTAGGAACCATATTATTTGTAGGAAGTGGTGTCGCCAAAATATCAGTATCCAATGTAATACGACCACTGGTACCGCTACTGTTGACCATGATTCTGGTCCTGATATTGGTTACATTTTTTCCACAGCTATCGTTGTGGTTACCTCGGCTATTTAATTTTTAGTAAGCCGTAGACCTATTGCTTTGCATCATGGTAAGCTGCTGGTCTGAAGCATTTTGCTGCCATTATTAGCGAAGGTGAGAGATGTATCGCTTCAATGGATTCCTCATAATACGTATCTTAATGGTTATGAAAAAAGTTGTCACTTTTGGTGAAATTATGTTGCGCTTATCACCACCGGGCTGGAAGCGATTTTCCCAGGCTAGTCAGTTTGATATTATATATGGGGGTGGAGAAAGTAACGTAGCGGTTTCATTAGCCAATTTTGGAATTCCTACGGAATTTGTTAGTCGAATTCCGGATAACGATATTGGGGAATGTGCCATTATGGAAATGCGAAAAAGAAGGGTGGGTACCCAGCATATTGTGAGGGGTGGAGAGCGTTTGGGTATCTATTTTCTGGAAACCGGGGCGGTGTCGCGGGGAAGTAAAGTTGTCTATGACCGGGCGCATTCCGGTATGGCAACGATTGGGAAAGGTATGATTGATTGGGAACGGGTATTTGCGGATGCACAGTGGTTCCATTGGACTGGAATAACACCCGCCCTATCACAGGGCGCAGCGGATGCTTGTCTGGAAGCGATTCAGGTAGCAAATCGTATGGGGATAACGGTGTCGACGGATTTGAATTACCGCAAAAAATTATGGAAGTACGGTAAAGCACCCGGAGAGATTATGCCTGCACTGGTGGCGGGGTGTGATGTCATCTTGGGAAATGAAGAAGATGCTGAAAAGCACTTCGGGCTCCATCCTGATCAGGTGGATGTTACCCAAGGGGATTCGGTAGCAGGAAAGGCCTACTTGTCTGTACTGCAACAACTAATGGCACAATTTCCAAGAGCAAAAAAAGTGATTACTACCCTGCGGGGTTCGATTAGTGCTTCTCACAACAGTTGGTCAGGTGTTTTATATGACGGGACAACCTTGTACGAAGCACCTACATACCAGATTACGCATATTGTGGATCGAGTTGGTGGAGGCGATAGCTTTATGGCTGGATTGATTTACGGGTTACTTACTTACGAGGATGATTTGCAGAAAGCACTCGATTTTGCTACGGCAGCGAGTTGCCTCAAGCATACCATTTATGGGGATGCTAATCAGGTTGTTGTCTCTGAAGTGGAAAAGTTGATGGATGGGGATGCCAGCGGACGGGTGTCTCGTTAGGCATGTTCTATCATGTATCCATTATGATCAAAAGGACGTATACATTTTTGTGTAAGCGACATATTATATAAGAACCTAAAGGTGGTACCGGATTGCAGCCACCTGAAATGAAAAACGATGGCAGCATATACCCGAATGGACGTCGCCCAAAAAATGAAAGAGACCGGTATTATTCCTGTTTTTTATCATGCCTCTATCGATATAGCCCGCCAAGTGTTAGGTGCTTGTTATCGGGGTGGTATTCGTGTTTTTGAATTTACGAATCGAGGTGATTTTGCTCAAGACATATTTGCTGAACTGATCAAATATGCACAACGAGAATTGCCGGGTATGATGCTCGGTATTGGTTCTGTAATGGATGCAGGTACTGCAGCTATGTATATGCAACTGGGGGCCAATTTTGTGGTTTCTCCTATTCTCAATCCGGAAATGGCCATCGTTTGTAACCGGCGAAAAGTGCTATGGTCACCGTGTTGCGGTACCCTTACCGAGATTAGTCGAGCACACGAGTTGGGCGCTGAAATTGTAATAATTTTTCCGGGAACCCAGGTTGGAGGTCCTGGTTTTGTGAAGGCTATCTTAGGACCATGCCCCTGGACTAGCATTATGCCTACCGGAGGAGTAGCACCTACGGAAGAAAACCTGAGGCCCTGGTTTGAGGCTGGGGTCGTTTGTGTTGGGATGGGTTCGAAATTATTCCCATAAGTGATGCTGGATAATCAGGATTATGAAAGTTTGGAAAAAGTAGTTCACGATGCAGTAACCCTAGTACAGACCTTGAAAGCCTAATGCTATTTCGCAAGAATTAAAGATTGGTGGTTCCTCATAAAACTGTTTTAATTGGGTCGTTGGGCTCCTGAATAAATTGTAGCTTGTAAGGGTTGCCAAATGATGAAGGTAGCTTGATGGATTGCACATTAACTTTTTGCTCATGGCTGGTACGCATAATCAACGGACTTTTTTAGATGATCATTTTCTGTTGGATAATGAAATAGCAGTCGAACTATTTCATGCATACGCTAAGGAGCAACCCATAATTGATTATCATTCTCATCTCCCACCCGAAGATATTGCCCAGAACCGCCAATTTGAAAATCTGACCCAGATTTGGCTTAATGGTGATCACTACAAATGGCGCGCCATGCGTACCCTTGGTATCGAAGAACAATATATTACGGGTGGAGCTACGGATCAGGATAAATTTTTGGCTTGGGCCAAAACCGTTCCGTATACTATGCGCAACCCATTGTTTCATTGGACTCACCTGGAGCTTAAACGCTACTTTGATATAGAAACACTACTAAATCCGAAAACAGCCGTTACCATTTTTGCGGAAGCAAATGAATTGTTGGGTACAGATCCCTACCGAACGCAAGGCCTACTGCAAAAAATGAAGGTAGAGGTAGTCTGTACAACGGATGATCCCGTTGATGATTTAGATAGTCACCGCCAAATGGCAGCCAATGAAGGGGCTCCCATACGGGTGCTACCTACGTTCCGACCGGATAAAGCCATTCAAATTATGCAGGATCATTTTCCGGACTATATCACAACGTTGGGCGAAGCTGCACATATAGAGATTGCTGGTCTGGATGATCTATTTGAGGCTTTATCCAAACGGGTGGCATACTTTGCCGATCACGGTTGCGCATTATCGGATCATGGTTTGGAACATATTCCTTTCACGGCCTACACCCATAAGGAAGTGGATGTAATTTTCAAACGTCGCTTGCAGGGTCAGGCATTGGATACACGGGAAAATGCACAATTTCAGACAGCACTACTGGTCTTTTTAGGCACTTTATATGCAGAAAAAAATTGGACCATGCAGCTCCATCTTGGTGCTATGCGAAACAATAGCCAAAGGATGAAGCGAACCCTCGGACCCGATACGGGTTTTGACAGCAGTGGTGATTATCCTCAGGCCGTAGGGCTTTCTCGGTTCTTGGATCAATTGGATGAACAGGATACACTTCCCAAAACCATCGTCTACAACCTCAACCCTCGAGACAACGAGGTTATGGCTACCCTG
>JABSSK010000019.1 GCA_013214265.1 Saprospiraceae bacterium
TCAAACCACTTTGAGATATAAAACCTTATCCCGCTTTCATGATTGGATAGCCGATCTATATCAAACTATACTCATTATAGAGATGGATAGGCTTTTATGGAAATGGTACTTTAACGTATGGGTAGGTACGTCAACCTACCCAAGTAAGATCGACCATTATCGGCACTACAATACTTCAACCTCGAAGGATACTTTTTTATACTCCCACATGACAGAAATGATCCCTTTGTTATCCTCTTCTGCCAGCGGTTGTACTTCATAAGTAAGTGCTTCCATGATTTCGGGTAATTGTTCAGGTACCACTTGTAATCGTAGTAAGTCCTCTGCTTGACTATAATCGTCAGCTAAATGTTGCTTATAATTTTTGTTGAGGATGAGGGTCCATTCTTCTTTCCCGGGTATAGTAAAAAAACCATAGGTTCCGGCTGGAATAGTCTGATTATTTATGCTTACATCTTTATTGAAATCGATGGAAGTAGCACTATGGGCACCGGTTACCCAAACCTGATCAAAAGCAACTAATCCACCCCAGATCGTACGGCCACGAACACTAGGTGATGAGTAATTAATATGTACATGAGCTGCTCCAATATTAGCCATTGCATTTGTTCTTGGACTAAGTGGCTTAGCAGAAGTTTGCCCTTCAGCTACATTCTCGGTTGCATGATCATGATGCCCAGAAGAATCCGTTTCCTCACCAGAGGTGCCTTGCTGGCAAGCCGTTGTAGTGAGGAGTATGGACAATACAAAAAGAGAAAAAATAAAAATACGACGCATTTCAAATGAAGATTAATAGCTTAAAACTGAGCTAAGGAGTATGTAATTCTGTAAAGATAGCTAACTACATCAGACAGCATCCACCCAGATGAAATAAATTAATACGTAAAACATACTTTTAACCTCAGAGATATATCAGCAAGATAAAAGATGGTGCGCTTACCGTTTATACTTACATAGCAATAAGATATGAATTGCCTACTTGATTTTGTGTTCTACTCTTTCCCTAAAACCTATCCGTAGCATAATAATCAAGAAAAGAAGTTATTGGACCAAAGACCAGCCATTTAAAATAGCTGATTGTACTTATCCTAGCTGCTATCAAGTGTACTTGAATCAAAATTTTCAAAACCCATTCCCACATAGAACCCGAATTGTTTTTGATATTCCTGTTCGCGGCATAATGCATCAATATATTTGTACCCTTGACAAAAAATGATCACACTACATCAATCTAGGAGTACCAGCTTTCCTAAGCTAGGTTTTTATTCTATCGATTTACTTCCTGCCGTTTATGTTGCACACTAAAAATGGGGGATATTTCAAAATCCATACAAATGGTTATATAATGACACCCATAATGACACCATCCTTTTACGTAAAAAATTTACTTGTAATTTGAAGGTAAGAAACCACATGCTGATAACCGGAACTGGTAGATCGGGAACAACTTTTCTTGTAGAATTGCTAGCCAATCTAGGTTTAGACACAGGATATAAGCCTGAAGAATTAAAGGATCATAAGAAGAAAGTAGGTCGTGCAGGTTTAGAAAAGGATATCCGGGCTGATGATAGCCCCTACATCGTAAAACCCATGGTTTTGTGATTATGCTGATGAGGTATTTGCTTGTGAAGACATCTTGATTGAGCATATATTTGTTCCGATCCGCAACTTGAATGCAGCCGCCCAAAGTCGTATTCATGTAACCAGTACAGGTCTGGACCAACAGCCACTTTGGGCGAGGTTTTTAATGAGAATTGGGCTAAAAAAAGCCCGATTTCCAGAAGAAATATGGCATTTCGATAGTACGAATAAAACAGATCAGGAGTTCGTCTTGTTGAATCAGCTATACAAACTGATGCTGTCCATTTCATCTTCAGAAACAAAATTAACCCTGATCCGATACCCTTTGCTGACCAAAGACCCTGTCTACCTATATAACAAACTGAGTCCATTATTGGGTACGATTCCGTACGAGACATTTCTGCCAGTTTTTGAAAGGACGTTCAATCCTTCTATCATCCACCAGTTTAACTCCAATGATGTATAATGGTCAATAGGTAGCTATTTCGGAATGGTATATACCCGAACCAACATATTGGTTCCTCAGTAATTTCTATAGGCTGCCAGTCATTTACCACCATGGTGTAGTAAATGGTGGTAAAGTGTTTTGCGCAGCGAAAGTTTTTGCCTAACCGTTTCACTATTAAGCATATGAAGTTACTATGGTTAAATGGTCGGTTATAGCACTACTTACTTTAGTCACCCTGTCTTCTTGTGAAATTCTGGGTTTTGAAGATATATCAGATGTCGGTATTCAAGAAGGGGCAAGGCCAATTTATGCGGCTCTTGATCAGTGGGATGAAATCATAAGTCTACCTCCCCAGCCAATTAACAATCTGGGCAAAATATATTATAAAGACTCCTTTATTTACGTGGTTGAGCAATTCCGAGGTATTCATGTGATTGATAATTCGGACCCAACCACTCCGTTACGAATTGCTTTTATCCAGGTTTTTGGTGCTGCAGATCTCGCGATAAGTGGTAATACCATGTACGTGGATAATTATACCGATCTGGTTGCCATCGATATTTCGGATATTATGAATGTAATTGTAGTGAGTAGGGTTAAGGAATTGTATAGCCGCGAATCAAAACGTTACCCGGAAGGATTTTCTGGCTATTTTGAATGTGTGGATGAATCCAAAGGCTTTGTAGTCGGATGGGAAGAAACCGAACTCCTGAACCCTAAATGCATACGATAAACACGTTATTTACAAATGAATCCTACTATTTGTGTAGCACCAAATATGAGCGATACTCTACTAAATATTTAGGTATATCTATACTTCAGAAAACCAAGATCTATGAAAAATATGGTGATGGGGCTTGCTTTTATTGCAGCAAGCTTAATGATGGGCTGCGAATCTGGATTGAATGATGTTTCCGGTACTGATTCCAATACTGGTGTAGGAGGTTCCTATGCTCGTTTTGTTATTGTAGGTGATTTCATGTATGTGGTTGACGATCAAAGCCTTATTACCTTTAGCATTGCTGATGCTGACAATCCTGTGCAAATCGATAAGCAACCCGTTGGTGATCGGATCGAGACTATTTTCAACTTCCAGAGAAAACTATTTATAGGCTCAGGGTCAGGCTTATTTATTTATGAAATAATGGCTAATGGCATACCTGAGCAGTTATCCGAAACTACTTATTTTGAGTTTGAAATCTTCCCTTGCGACCCTGTAGTTGCTAATGATAGTTTTGCTTACGTAACCCTAAATTCAAAACGGCGCATCAACAATCCCTGTGGTGGCTCCTTTGAAATCAATACGAATCTGCTCAAAATATTTGATATCACGAACCCAAGTCAGCCCATATTACTTACCGAATATCCCATGGTTGCTCCTAAAGGAGTGGGCCTTGACGGCAAAACCTTATTCGTTTGTGATGATACAGCTGGTTTAAAAGTTTTTGATGTAACGGATCCTTATAATTTGCAATCGATTGCACATATCGAAAATATTACCACCTTTGATGTAATACCTTTGGATGGCTTGCTGTTGGTTGTAGGTCCAGAAAATGTTTATGAGTTTGATTATACTGACTTAAACAATATTACCTTGATTTCATCTTTCCGCTACGGCAACTAATTTCCATACCGATGGCACGCAATCTGTTATTTGTGCTTATTGTGTTTTTGGTTGGGATTCACGGAACCACCCTAGCACAGAACGATAATATATATCGGCCCCAATGGGCCATTAAAGCGAATCCATTGGCTATTTTGGCTCATGCGCATGGAATTGAAATGGGGCTAGAACATTCCCTTACCGATAGAACCTCCATTCATATTGGAGGAAGCTACCTCAATGACTTTGGTCTTTCCCGAGGTAAAGATTTCCGAGGCTACAAGGTTCTTAGCGAATATCGCATATATAGTATTTTTAAGCGTTGGCACCCCAATACATTTTGTGCTATCCATTTTAATGGCAAACAAACTTTTACCGAAGGAGAAACCTTCTTGAATCGGGCCAATGGTAATTTCCAGGAGCTTGTTGCTTTCGGTGTTCAAAACACCACATTAGAGTTCTTGGGTTCTCTGGGGCGTGTAATTAAGTTCTCACCCGTTTTCAGTATCGATTTGTCGCTCGCCTTTGGCACCAAACTGCTTACGGTCTCTTCGGATGATATCCCAGCCGATGCGGCTTTGATATCGCTAGAAGAAGGCTTCCTTGATTTTACCGTAAATGAATTGGGCACCGGCTTGTACCCTATTTTCAGGATCCATTGTAAGCTGAATTTTGAATGGTAAAAGCACCTAAAATTACCCCCTAGATTTTGAAGGTGCCAGACACTTTTTATAGTTGCACGGATCTATGATGCCACTGTGGCCGAACCATTTCTATTTAAGAAGCGGCACACCTTTCACCAACAACCTTACTGCAATCAACATTGAATAACTACGGTACCATAAACGGCTCCACTTTCAATAGCTTGATGGGCCTCAGCGGATGCTTCCATCGGAAACGTAGCTGCGATTCGATGCTTCAGGTCGTTATTCGTTAAGTATTGGGTGATATCTTTTTTCGCCTGGTCTTTTGCACTTTCGGGCATCGCATAGACCAGAACAATCCGAATGGTTATATCCATGTACAGCATTTTCCTAAAGGGGAGGCTGGGTTCGGGAACAGACATAGAAGAATACGTAGCAATAACCCCACTCGTTTTTATAATATCCAGTACACTTGTTAGGTTAATGCCAAAATCACCCTCAACAACTAAATCTATTTTCGCTCCTTTTGTGAAGGTTAAAATCGATGCATTGGCTTCAGCAGAAGGATGTGGTACGACACAATCGGCTCCGGCTTCCAGGCATTCTTTTTCTGACGAGGGTGAACCGGCAGTAGCAATAACGGTAGCACCAAAATGCTTGGCCCACTGAATAGCATAATACCCCACCCGTCCGGCGCCTCCGGTTACCAGAACGATCTTTCCATCAACCAGCCCATCCGTTGTCACACATCGATGAGCGGTCATGGCGGGGATACCCATGCAGGCACCTATTTCAAAACTGGCTTGGTCCGGTAGCACCACGGCTTGGTTTGCTGGTAAGCAGATATATTCAGCAGTCGTTCCTGATTGTCGTCCGTATTGACCATTATACACCCAGACTCTCTGCCCAACCCGTTGGGGATCAACGCCTGCTCCTACCGCCTCGATTATACCTGCCCCATCGCTGTTAGGAATGACGGCACCTTTATCTAGTAAAGTTGGCGAAGCTCCTGCCCTTTTTTTGGTATCCGAAGGGTTAACACCCGAAGTAGTCAGTCGGATTTTCACCTCCCCCACCTTCGGTGATGGCGTTTCTATCTCAACTACTTTCAGTACTTTATCCGCATCCCCAAATGTATCATAAACAACTGCTTTCATATCAATTGGTCATTATATTTCTGTAGATAATCCTTCCGTATGGCCATCCAAACCCAATGCCTGGCCTGAAATGAATCGTCCATACCTGGAAGTTAAAAACAAGCAATAGTGGGCCACATCTTCAGGGTCAACAAATGTTTTCATAGATACCTGCTTTACGTATAGATCACGAATTTCTTCTATACGCTTCCCCTGCTCTTTGGCATCCGCTTCGATTACGCTGTCTATTCTGGGGCCATTTACACTTCCTGGACAAATAGCATTCACTCGAATACCGGCTTTGCCAAGCTCCATAGCTAGAGTCGTGGTCATTCCTATGGTTGCCCATTTAGCTGCGGTGTAAGCGGAGCGAAAGGGAAACCCAAAGAAGGAAGCGCTTGAAGCTATATTAATGATGGACCCCGATTCTGATTTTCGAATCCAAGGGATGGCTTCTTTCAGGCAGTAGAACATCCCATTGATATTCACATCGATAGTATGGTCCCACTCCAGGGGATCAACCTCTTCCAGAAGTGCAGTAGGGCCAGCTATGCCTGCACAGTTAACCAGAACATCAATGTGGGTTACCTGATGGCGTACTGCCTCAAAAAAACGACGAACCTGGCTATAGTCTGAAACATCCGTTTGCTGAATAAATACCTCGGGGAAGATTTGCTTAAAGTCCGAAATAAAGGATGAAGATATATCGCAAACAAATAGCTGGCATCCTTGCTCGAGATATGCTTTTACGATGGTTCGGCCAATACCAGAAGCACCGGCAACCACTACTACATGCAATTTTTTTTCTAGTATGATGATTCGTGACTTTTTAAACTTTTAACTAATGATAGACCCATTAAAAATAAAATAAATACCAGAGGCAACGCCGATAGCAAAACCGCAAATTTTAAGGATTCTAGCCCTCCTACATACATCAAACCGATAGGTAAAAATATGAGTGTAGCTGCCCAAAATAATCGGTGCCAACGTGCCGGATCCAGATCAGTCTCTAAATTAATAGTTGCGCATGATGCTAGAGTATACGAAATCGAATCAAAGCTGGTCGCAATGAATACCACACTCATCAAACAAAAGAAAAGTAGGGGTAACTTTCCGAAGCCCAAGGAATTAATTATCGCTACAATAGCCTGATTTGCTTCGCCTTGCTGAACCAGCTCAAGAATAGGCAATTGACCCGATATGTCCTGATACAAACCAAAATTACCCAGTACTATAAAAAATAAACAACAGCCCAAACTCCCGAATAAAACGGTACCTAAAATGACCTGACGAATACTTCTGCCTCCCGAAATTTTTGCAATAAAGATGCCCATGAATGGTCCTACCGCAATCCACCAAGCCCAATAAAAAATACTCCAGTCCTCCACAAAGCGGGAATTGGCTAAAGGATCCGTCCAGGTTACCATACGAATCATATTATCCGCCATTAATCCAAAGCTATTGATCCCCATTTTAATAATGAAGAGTGTAGGACCTACCAGCAAAACAAAAGACAGAAAAATAAACGCTGCAATCGTGTTCCATATACTCAAGCGTTTGATGCCTTTCCCCAAACCCGAATAAACCGACACGGAAAAAATGAGTGTGCAAAATAAGATGACGATCACCTTCAGACTAAAGGTATCCTGGATATCAAATAAAGATGCTAAACCCGCTGTAACCATGGGGGTTCCCAGTCCCAACGATGTTCCTGACGACCCTAGTAATCCTACCATAAAGAGAATATCCATTCCTCGACCAACGAACCCATCCGCATGCTTTCCTAAAATGGGCCGGCAGGCCAGGCTAATTCGTAATGTTGGCGTTTTTCGGACATAGTAAGCATAGGCAATGGCTACCGCTGGTAAGCTGTAAAAGGACCAGCCGATGATTCCCCAATGAAACATACCATAGGTAGCTGAAAACTCAATTGATTCCTTACTCCCTGGCGATAATCCCAGCATAGGCAAATCCATGTAATAAGCCCATTCGATGGTTCCCCAATATAAAATACCAGTAGCCACCCCAGCACAAAACAAAGTGGAGGCCCAACTAAACGTTGAAAAAGCATACGTATTCTCGCCTAACTTAATATGCCCATAACGACTAAACGCCAGCCATCCTACAAAGATGGGTACCCCAATAGCCATTAACTGATAAATACTACCAAAGTTATTTTCAATACCAAGCTTCCAGTGACTCAGTACTTGCTGGCTAGCGACCGGCCAGATTAGTAAAGGAAGCGTACAAAGAATCAGAACAGATAACGTAAGCCAGAAAATGACATTATCTTTTTCTAATCCTGTACTCATGGTCAACGATTTAGCTGATTTGGATTCCCACTTAAAAAATAAGAGAAAAAATGGGGAAATCAAAAGCAGATAGACTAAGCTACCAAGCTTACTCTCTATTTGTGGGAAGCCCAAATGCGTCTTATACCAGTTCCCATTCTTTGGGTACAGAAAAAATCAATACTGGTCTTTTTGCTTTACACAAAAAAAAGAGACCTTAAAGGACCATTATCATTCTGGATCAGCAAACCCTCAACAACAGGTATTCTTGCTGGTAGAACTTCAATCCTATACCAAGACACGCCTAACTATGAATAAAGAAATTCTATTATCGGCTATAATTCTTTTGATGGCAGCATGTACATCTGTCAACCCGCCTTCCATACATCAACAACCTAATATTATAGTCATTTTTACCGATGACTTGGGCTATGGTGACCTCACCTCCTATGGTCATCCCACCATCCGTACCCATCACCTTGATCAAATGGCACGTGAGGGTTTACGCTTTACCTCTTTTTACGCAGCAGCCTCCGTTTGCACCCCGTCTCGTGGCGCTTTACTTACCGGCCGCTACCCCATTCGGCATACGCCCTACAACTTTGGTCCTGAATCTACCAATGGCCTGCCCTTATCCGAAATTACTTTAGCTGATTTAGTGAAAGAACAAGGATACGCCACCATGGCAGTCGGCAAATGGCATCTGGGTCACCAGCCCGACTTTTTACCTACGGAGCGCGGATTCGATCATTTCTATGGTTTACCTTACAGCAATGACATGATTCTTCCTTGGTGCCCATGGCTAAGTGATACCGACACCCTTTTCTTATATGAAAATGCACAGCCCACCAAAGAAATCGGATTCAATCAGGAAACCCTGACAGAAGACTATACCCGAAAGGCAGTTGAATTTATTTCTACCCATACGGATCAGCCCTTTTTCCTATATCTGGCCCACAGTATGCCTCATTTACCTGTCAGCACCAGCGAACGTTTTCAAGGCACCTCCCAGGCAGGTCTGTATGGGGATGTCATCGAAACCCTCGACTGGAGTACCGGAGAAATACTCAAGGCCCTCAAAGAACATAAACTGGATGAACATACGATCGTAGTTTTCACCTCTGACAATGGGCCTTGGCAGAACTTACCCGATCGCATGCTGCAACGGGATATTGAGCCTTGGCACAGCGGCAGTACCGGCCCACTTCGCGGTGCAAAGGCTACCACTTACGAAGGTGGCTTTAGGTTTCCCTGTGTTATTCGATGGCCAGGTACTTTACCCGCCGATCGGGTGATCCCGAATACTCTGCATACGATGGATTTATTCACAACCCTCTCCCTGCTGGCAGGTGCTGAACCACCCGCTGACCGGCCGATCGATGGACGTGATATCTGGCCTATTCTTTCTGGGGAATCTCAGCATCTTTCTGATGATCCTTTCTTTTATTTGTGGCTGGAAAACCTGCATGCTGTAAGGAAAGGAGAATGGAAATTACGAATAACCGAAGCGGAAGGAACGCAACTTTTTCACCTCGGGCAAGACCCTTCCGAAAAATTCAATCTGGCTGACTCATATCCTAATACTGTCGATAGCCTACAAAAACTAATGATACACTTTGCTGATAGTACTGAAGCCTTACTTTATCAGTAAATATAAATGATGCACCAACGGTCTGTATGATATTTACTGCTGTAAAAAGATACATATTTTTTACCGCTCAACTTTACTAATTATGAGTGTCACAAATGAGCTGGCCCAACGTGTTCGATATGTATATTCTGGGTATAATTGGTCAGATACCAACCTCAAAACGCAACTCGCTGACTGCACGTTAGAAGAAATTCACCACCCAATATTGGGCTTCAATACCATTGCACAACTTACCTTCCATCTCTTCTACTACGTAGGGGTTCAGATACGGGTGTTGGAGGGAGGGCCCCTATCAGGGAATGATGCCCTCAGTTGGGAAACCCCCAAATTTAAAACACAAGAAGAATGGGATTCCTTTTTACAACAGTGCTGGAGGGAAGGCGCCCATTTTGCCCAATTGATAGAAAATATGCCTCCACAAACATTATGGAGCGAATTTGACGAGCCTAGGTATAAAACTTTCTATTATAATCTTACTGGGTTAGTAGAACACCTGTACTATCATCTGGGACAAATTGTTTTGATAAAAAAAGCGATTCGATCTCAAGACAATATGGATAAAACTGTACCGATATAAAATACCCCACGAATGGTGAAGCAACCTAAATCCATAAAGTCACTATTCATGATCGATGCTATAGGGGCCACATTATCTACTATTTTATTGGGTGGTGTGCTGGTACATTTTCATAGATGGATCGGTATGCCTGTGCGTTGGTTATATCTATTAGCCGGTCTAGCTGCGGTATGTATGTTATACTCCTGGGTAAGTTTCACCATCTCACACATGCACCAACCATTCTTTGTGAAGTTACTAGCCAAAGCCAATATGGGCTATCTCACATTAACCTTAATGGTGGTCCTTTGCCATCTCGATGTCCTAACCCAGCTTGGTGTATTATACTTTTTAGTCGAAGGAATTATCCTTATTTTTCTGGTATACAAGGAACTAAAAACTGCCGCAAATAATTAATGCTTGCATCAAAAACGTTCTCTTTTATGATACACATTAAACGCACGAATGCCCAAAATCTCGACTTTATTGAGTTGGTAAAACACTTGGATCAGGAACTGGCTATTATGGACGGTGATGACCATGACTTTTATGCCCAATACAATACCCTCGACTATATAAAGCATGCTATGGTTGCCTACCATAATGATATTCCGGTAGCATGTGGAGCCATTCGTGCTTATGAGAATGATGCCGCTGAAATTAAACGAATGTTTACACATACAAGTGCTCGTAGAAAGGGGATTGGCCGACAAGTTTTGCAAGAGCTAGAAGCTTGGGCCCAAGAGCTCGGTTTTATCAAGTGTATGCTCGAAACGGGGCTACAGCAGCCTGATGCAATTCGCTTATATGAAGGCATGGGCTACACACGTATCCCCAACTACGGTCCTTATCAGGGCATAGATAATAGTCAGTGTTTTGAAAAAATACTGCACCCATGAGGCAGAAGACTATGGTCCTGATAGCCGTAATGCTCCTTTCTTTAAGCTGCCAACCCCCGCATAAGATACAAGCACCTCATAACCAACCATCGTCAGATATACATACGATTACAGCCCCCATTATAGAAAAGCCTTTTAACCAAAAAAATGGGGTGAGTAATAACCAAATGGAATACTATATACGACGTTCCATTCAAGACTATTTTATTAAATTTTGCGAAAGCCAAATCCAAAGAGCTGAGCTGGATAACTACCTTGAATCCGTAAGTGGTCCTATAAAAACGGCTAAAATGGATATTGAAATCCGACAGGGTGAATGGGATAATTGTAGTCAGCCCATTGGCCCGCAAAGCCGAGTAGGACCCTATATCGTCATTTTAAAGATCTACTAAACGACCAAGCGTAGCAAGAGATGCAAATCCAATACCTTAGGATCGTTTACCTTATATGCAATCGACTTTTACCCTAATATTTGTAGTTGATTTCTACGAACCTATTTTCTCGAAATGTGTATTTAAAGAAGAACTCCCTTTCAAAATTAACCACATGAATATTTTGCTCAGAAGCTCGGTATATTGCATCTTTCTGCTAGTCCTTCTAAGGGGAGGCCTTTCTGCTCAAACGCTCCAAACTTTGGAGCATGATGAGATCGAACGAACATACTACATATATGTACCAGAATCTTATACTGGTGATCAATCTGTGCCCCTGCTTATGGTTTTTCACGGATACACCTCTTCAGCTAAAAACATAATGTCCTACAGCGGTTTCAATAGTATAGCGGATAAAGAAGGTTTTATTGCTGTTTATCCACAAGGAACGCGGCTAGAAAATAAAACACATTGGAATGTGGGTGGCTGGACTCTAAAGTCGTCCGTAGACGATGTGGATTTTGTTGACCAACTCCTTGACACGCTATCCAATCGTTACACGATCGATCCCAATAGGATTTATGCTACCGGCATGTCGAATGGTGGCTATATGAGTTTTTTATTGGCTTGCAAACTAAGTTCCCGTATCGCAGCTATAGCCTCCGTTACGGGTTCTATGACACCACAAACCTTCTATGACTGTGCGCCACAACATCCTATGCCTGTTCTTCAGTTTCACGGTACAGCGGATGGAACTGTTCCTTATCAAGGTGCCCCCTTATGGACCCAATCTATAGATGATGTTCTATTGTACTGGAAATCTTTTAACGAAACACAGGTATCCACCGAACCCACTGCACTTCCTGATCTAAATAAGAAGGATGGAAGTACCGTGGAGCACTACCGATATGATAATTCTGTAAACGGTATCGCAGTGGAACACTACAAAGTGCTGGGTGGTAAGCATCAATGGTTTGGTGTTCGAGGGAACAAAGATATTCAGGCCTCACGCATCATCTGGGATTTTCTGGACCGGTACGCACTTGATGGGCTCCGCCATTAGGCCCTTTAAAAAATGGTTACAGGTGAATAAAAACATGTAAAATACCCAAACAACCTTTGAGCGGTACACCAAAAACAAATTGTTAATTCTTACCGCAAGGATTCTGCTTAATCAAAAAGTTTTTTTTAATCAAAAAGCATCACAAATACAATACCTTCACCAACTGTAATAGCAAAAGAGCTGTATGGTGTTTGTAATGGATGCAAACCCATTTACCATGGAAACGAGCCGTAAAGATTTGCGACCGCAAATCTCGACTGTTAAGGATGCACTTCACCCGATGGAACAATTCCAGAATGACGTACTACGCCCCATCTTAAAAATGCAAAATGACCTGATATGCTCCATTTATCGTCATTTTCTTCATAAACGCAAAGTACCTTTCAACGGGATGTCCAAGGAAAAACGCAATGCCTGGATTCGCTCCAGCATAAGCAAGGATAATCGCCTACGCGGCATTATGCTTGGCTTGGTTATTGGCCAATTTGTGGAAGAGGAGCTTTCTTTCTTTCTCGAACATGAGGGGGAATTAAGGCGTCGTATAATGGAGCTGATTGCACAACGCCTCCAGACGCAAGTTAAACAGTTGTTGTAATGTATTGGTTGTTTGGAGTTTGGTATTACATTTAATACTTTCTTCTGATTGGGTAGTAGTAGTCACCCCTCACGGATAAAGACTTATGTTATGGAAAATGAAATTATAATGGGATTAACAGCTTTTGAAATAACAGCCTTATTCTTTGGGTTGATGGTATCCATTCTTTTCGTTCAGTCGGGTTTGGATAAAGTTTTCAATTATCAGGGGGAAAAGGCTTTTTATACCCAACATTTTTCAAAGACATTTCTTGCACCCATAGTACCACTACTTATGCTGGTAATCACGCTATTTGAAATAGCCAGTGGCTTCTTAACTGCAGTAGGTATAGTACTATTTTTATTATATGGAACCACCCAGCTAGCTGTAATGGGTACAGCTTTAGCCTGTTTTTCAATTATCCAGCTTTTTATGGGTCAACGAATTGCCAAAGACTATGGGGGAGCCGCCGTTCTAATTCCCTATTTTTTACTCACAACTGGTGCTTTTTTACTTTTTGCATCTTTGTGAAGAAGATATCTCTAGTATTTTTGTACCATTTTAAAGCCTATCGCCCATAAAGGATAGAAAATATTCAATATACTTTCTTGATGACAGTAAGTTCTGCCAGTACTTAAACCACCTTAAACTAAGCACGCTATGAAATATCTACTCTCTGTTATCCTTACTCTGTTTTGTTTTTCTGTAATAGCCCAGGAGTCGGGTATTCGAGGCATAATTCGAGATATAGAAAATCAACCACTCCCTTTTGCTAGCTTATTTGTGAACGAAAATGGTGCAGGTGCCATCACGAATGAAGAGGGATTATATGAATTGCGGCTAGCTCCTGGCACCTACACGGTTGTTATTCAATATTTAGGCTACCAAACTAAAGTAGAAACCCTCACCATCGGTACCGGCTTCAAAAATTTTGATACTTCCCTCAAACCACAAACATTTACCTTAAAAGAAGTGGAGGTACAATCTGACGGAGAGGACCCCGCATATACGGTGATGCGTCGAGCTATTGCCAAAGCAGAATACCATCGCCAGCAACTAGATGCCTATTCTGCACAAGTTTATATCAAAGGTGCTGGTCGACTACTAAAATCACCCCGAGTGGTACGAAAATTTATTGAAAAAGAAGGTATTGATTCTACTGTCGCTTTTACTTCAGAAACGGTAAGCGATATCTCGTATACACGTCCCAACACGTATACCGAAACGGTAAGATCCATATACACACAAGGTGATGAACGATCGACTAGTCCCATGCGATTTATTAATGGTAGTTTTTACGAAGACGATATAGCCGGTGCTATCTCTCCACTTTCCAAAAAAGCATTTGGTTATTACCGATTCAAACTAGCAGGCTACTTTGAAGATCAGGGTTATTTAGTCAATAAGATTCAGGTTACTCCTAGAAGCAAAGGCGATAAGGTTTTTGAAGGATACATTTATATAATCGAAGATTTATGGAGTATCCATAGCTTGGAACTAACCACCTACCAGGTGGGATTTCGCTTTGATATCAATACCCTTTTCAACCCCATTGAATCCAAAGTGTGGATGCCGATACGATATACTTTTGATGTAACGGGTAGTTTTTTTGGTTTTGCTTTTGAGTACGAATATCTGACTACAGTAGATCAATATAAAATTACCCTCAACCCCGACTTGCCAGTGGAACTGAATATTGTGGACGAGAAGATAAATCGAGAAATGGCTTCCGTTCTGAAACAGCAACGAAAAGAGAATCCTGAACAGGCCAGCTCCATCGAAAAATTAAGCCAAGGTGAAGAACTCACTCGCAAAGAGATGCGAAAGCTAATGCGAGAATACGTAAAAGAAGAACGATTGGAAGCCGAGACGGAACTCGAAGTAGAGATCAATACCAGTCTGGAAATAGACTCTAATGCTTACCAACAAGACTCTGCTTTCTGGGCGGCTGTCCGGCCTATCCCCCTCACTAGATATGAAGTCAGAGGATATGAATTACAGGACAGCCTAGAAAAAGTCGAAGAAGTCGAAGCGCAAGCCGAAGAAGAAGGTAATCCGCGCAGTGGGGGTAGTTTTTCAGCATTTGATATTTTACTAGGTAAACGGTTTAAGCTAAGTGAAAAAACGTATCTGCTATACAAGAGTCCTATCCTGGATTTACAGTTTAATCCTGTGGAAGGAATAAACGGAACGAGCTGGTTATCCTATCAAATTCGAAATGATTCTTTTGATTTTGACCTAGGCACCGAACTGCGTTACGGTAATCGATGGAAGCGCGGTAATTTTAAAGTCTATTCGGAGATCGAATTCGGAGATCGCAAGCAGAACCAAATCGAGGTTTCTGGTGGGCGTTATGTAGAACAATACAACCGAGATCAGGCAGTAAGCGAGTTGTTCAACACCTTTCAGATATTGCTAACACGCAATAACTACGTCCATATGTCTGAGAAGGAGTATGGCCGCATCGCTTTTACTCGTAATTGGTCAGTTGAAGGGAGCTTTTATGTTAATGCCGAGTGGGCCAATCGACGGTATATATCTGATTTTTTCGCGCCCAAATGGATTCCTGACGATACGGATGCCGACCCAACGCCAAATTGGCCTGAGGTTGCCGATGCTACCTACCCTTTTCCCAACCGGGAAAAAGCATTTGTATTGGAAAGTGGTTTTGAAGTACGTCCCTGGCAAAAGTACCGTATCCGTAATGGAGAAAAATATCCGATCAGGAACAGTTCGCCAACCTTAGGGATGTCCTTAAGGGTAGGACTTCCTAAGGTCTTTGAAAGCACCACTGACTTTAGTTTGTTAGAAGGTAACTTCAGACATAAGTTGGATGTAGGCTATCGGGGGATACTGGATATCCGGGTCAATGCTGGTATATTTCTGAATAGTGACCAAATCAATCTGGTTGATTTCAAACATTTTCCGGGTAATCAAATGAGCCTTACCGGTATCGATCCGGTACAATCCTATCGATTACTGCCTTTCTACACCTTTAGTACCCGCCAGGAATTTGTAAGTGTTTTTACACACTATCAATTCCGCAAGTTTCTACTTACCCAAATCTGGGAAGTTAATTTACTCGGTATCAAAGAAAATGTATTCTCGAATTATCTATACACACCGAATAGCGATAACTATTTTGAAGTAGGCTACGGACTCGATAATATTTTCCGATTATTTCGAATTGAGGTTGTTACGTCTTTCCGCGACGGCACCTATGATGACTTTGGATTACGAATTGGCATCGCTTCTAATATTGGAGGTGGACTGATAAGCATTAACTGACACTTTACTGTGCATACATATACTGATCAAACTGGGAGGATAGATATCATCCTCCATGCAGATGATATACTAGAAGTATTCATGTTTGGTATTTGGTTTACCAAAAAAGAAGAGCAGCGTATGCTGCACAGCAATTTTTCTTTTTATAATCTACTTTCAAATACGGTAAAACTACTGTCTATGCGTCCCGAGATATTACATTAGGCTATTTATCTTGTTGCATCGATACAGGACTGATTATTATGCCCGGTATAGAATTACAAAAAGGATATAGCCCAGAATGACTGACCAGTTATTCTGGGTTATTTATCTTAACCGACACGCTCCCCCAGAAAGTCGAGGATATCAGACACATATTTTCGATCATTAGCTAATCGAGGCACTTTATGCTGCCCCCCAAATTTACCCCGATAGCGCATCCAGGAGCTGAAGGTTCCGGAAGGGACCGGTAGCACCTTCAAACATTGAAGCGCAATATTTTTATGTCGTTTCGCTTCGTAGTCAGAATTGATTTTTTGTAAGGACTGATCCAGGTAGTTCGTAAATCGTTCGAGGTTATCAGGAGGGCGTTCAAACTCAATGAGCCACTCATGACCGCCCCGGGCACCTTCTTTAAAATAAATAGGCGCAACCGTGTACTCATGTACCTGCGCCCCTGTATATGCACAGGCTTTTTCTAATGCCTGATCGGTATTATCCACCATTACCTCTTCCCCAAAAGCATTGACAAATTGTTTTGTCCGCCCAGTAACTTTTATACGATACGGATTGGTGGAAGTAAAAGCAATAGTATCACCAGGCTGATAACGCCACAACCCAGCATTAGTAGAAATGACAATAGCATAGTTTTTACCTACTTCAACATCTTGTAGAGGAATAGTTTTAGGTGCTTCTTCTCCCCACTCCGACATGGGAATAAACTCGAAATACATACCATTATTCAAGAGTAAAAGCATGCCCTCCTCATCGAAATTATCCTGTACTGCAAAGTAGCCTTCCGAAGCATTATAGATTTCCTGATAACTCACACTATCCGATGGGAAAAAGGAGCGGAATTGCTCTCGATAAGGAGTGAAACTTACCCCACCGTGGATATAGACCTGAAAGTTAGGCCATACTTCTAGCATGTTTTTCTTACCCGTAATGTCCAGAATACGCCGGAACAACATCACAGTCCAGGTAGGAACCCCACCGATCATAACAATGCGTTGATCATAAGCCGTTTGCTGGGCCATTCTTTCCAACTTTACTTCCCAATCTGCCAATAATGCCGTTTGAAAGTCAGGGGTATAAAAGGGCTTCCCTACCCAAGGCATCCGACTAATCATGATCGCTGAGACATCACCGTATAACGTTTTGGGATAAGGATCAAATGACTGCAAGCTACCCCCCATTACCATACTCTTCAATTCAAACTGCCGTGCATCATGCCGATTGTGGTAAAAAAGGCACATGGTATCCCAACTACCACGGATATGACAACGTTTGAGGTTTTGCGCGGATACTGGAATATATTTACTTTTGTCGCTAGTTGTACCTGACGATTTTGAAAACCACCGCACCTGTCCGTGCCAGAGCACGTCTTTCTCCCCATGCATCATACGCTGGATATGGGGCTTCAAATCCTCGTAATCAGTTACAGGAACCGAAGTACTAAAGTCAGAAAAGGAAATCAGCTCCGAAAACCGATGGTTTTTTCCATACTCTGTGTGGCGCGCTGCCTGCAATAAATCACGCAAAACCCCACGCTGAACCTCATGCGGGCGCTGCATAAAACGTTGCATGATGCGGTAACGCTGCGCATAGTAATACCGGAAAACTGCATTAACTCCCTTCCTCATAAGTAGTAAATTGGGGATACGGCTTAAATCTTACTTCCAGGTATTCAAAAATAAAAAAAAATGTGGGTCTGCTGATGTTCTTATGGAGCTGGTTGCTGTGCCAACTCCATAATGAGATGATTTCCTGTATGGCTATCGGATACCTGAGCCACCTGTTCTGGGGTACCTGTAGCTACTACTTGCCCTCCTCTACGTCCTCCCTCTGGTCCCATATCAATGATATAATCCGCCACTTTAATTACATCAAGGTTATGCTCGATAATTACCACAGTATTACCACGTTCTACTAATCGGTTCAGCACCACCAGGAGTTGTCGTACATCTTCAAAATGCAGGCCTGTAGTTGGTTCGTCAAGGATATAGATTGTTTGGCCAGTATCGCGCTTCGACAGTTCTTCTGCTAGCTTAACTCGCTGAGCTTCACCCCCTGAAAGGGTAGTCGCTTGCTGTCCCAGGGTGATATAACCCAGGCCGACTTCTTCCAGCGTTTTTAGTTTGCGATAAATATTTGGAATCGGCTGAAAAAATAATGCTGCTTCTGATACATTCATATCAAGAACGTCACTAATGGTTTTTCCTTTGTACAATATTTCAAGTGTCTCGCGGTTATAGCGACGCCCCAAACATTTTTCGCATTCCACATATACATCAGGAAGAAAGTTCATTTCTATGGTTCGGGTACCTGAGCCCTGACACACTTCACATCGCCCTCCTTTTACATTAAACGAAAAACGAGCTGGTTTGTACCCTCTAATTTTTGACTCTGGCAACTCGGCAAAAATCTTGCGAATATCGGTGAATACGCCTGTATAAGTAGCTGGGTTGGAGCGTGGGGTACGGCCAATAGGGGATTGATCAATTTCAATCACTTTATCCACCTGATCCAGTCCTTCAATTTTTTTGTAAGGCATAGGGTTTTTGAGGCTTTTATAGAAATACTGCCGCAAGATAGGGTAAAGAGTTTCATTGATAAGTGTGGATTTCCCGCTCCCGGAAACTCCCGTTACACAGGTTAAAGTTCCCAGCGGGATCGCAATAGAAACATCCTTTAGGTTATTTCCAGTTGCCCCCTTGAGCTTGAGTTTTTTACCATTACCTTTTCTGCGTTCAGTAGGCACTTCAATCATCTTGCGGTTACTCAGGTAATCAGCGGTAATGGTATCCTTATTTATAAAAGTAGAGGGATGGCCTTCTGCAACTAATTCCCCCCCCAACTTACCAGCCCCTGGCCCCAGATCAATCAGGTAATCAGAAGCGAGCATAATATCCTTGTCATGTTCTACAACCAGAACGGTATTCCCAATATCGGTGAGTTCCCGCAGCGCTTCGATTAGCCGTTGGTTGTCGCGTTGATGCAATCCAATACTCGGTTCGTCAAGGATGTACGTTATTCCTGTTAGCTGGGATCCGATCTGGGTGGCTAACCGAATTCGTTGTGATTCCCCCCCTGAAAGGGTTCGCGCTGGCCGGTCAAGAGAAAGGTATTCCAGTCCGACATGCAGCAAAAAACCCAGGCGTAGCCTGATCTCCTTGATAATTTCCGCACCGATGGTTTGTTGGCGGGGCGTAAGCAGATTGGGCAATTCGTCTATCCAAGCTCGAAGCTCCGTAATGTCCATATGTGCCAAATGGCCAATATGTTTGCCGGCCAGTAGAAAATGTAGGGACTCCTTTTTTAGGCGAAAGCCTGAACATTCAGGGCAAATATCGACAGTCATAAAAGCTTCTGCCCATTTTCGAATTTTTTCGGAAGACGTATTGTTATACCAGCTTTCAATCATGCGCAAAAGCCCATCATTAGCCAGGTTGAAGGAATAATCCTGTTTGGATCGGCTCATGCGTACCGCTAGGTTGTTATCCCCACCATTCAGGATAACGTGTAATGCTTCTTGCGGTATATCTTTTACGGGAGTAGAAAATGTAAATTTGTACTTTTTAGCAATAGCTCTCAGCTGCTTGAACGTCATATTCTGCCGAACCTCCCCAAGCGGAACAATACCAACTTCATTGATGGACTTGGTATCATCCGGAATGACTTTACCCATATCAACCCGATGCACAGTACCTAAACCATTACATTTAGGACATGCACCATAAGGGGAATTAAACGAAAACGTGTTCGGTGATGGTTCTTCGTATGAAACACCGGAATCCGGATCCATTAAATGCTTACTGTAGGACTGCACCGCTTTTGTTTCCATATCCATCAGCATCAGCATACCATTTCCCATTTTAAGGGCTGCCTGCAGTGAATTATTAAGTCGATTGTTACGATCATCCACAATTTTCATTCGATCAATAACCACTTCAATATCATGCACCTTATATCGATCGATCTGCATACCGGGTTCAATATCAATTACGACTCCGTCAATCCTTACCTTGGTATAACCTTGTTTGCGTACTTGTTCGAAGAGTTCCCGGTAGTGTCCCTTGCGTCCCCGAATGACAGGTGCCATTATCAGGGTCTTTTTTCCCTGATAGGTTTCTAGGATTTTCGCTTTCATTTGTTCTTCACTGTACTTTACCATCCGTTTTCCACTCTGGAACGAATAGGCCTCACCAATTCGGGCGAACAATAAGCGCAAAAAATCATAGACTTCGGTGATGGTGCCTACTGTGGAACGAGGGTTCCTTCCGGTTGTTTTCTGTTCAATAGAAATCACTGGGCTCAAACCCGCTATATTTTCTACATCCGGCCGTTCCATTTCGCCAATAAACTGGCGAGCATAAGCAGAGACGGTTTCCATATATCGACGCTGACCTTCGGCATATATGGTATCAAAAGCCAGTGACGATTTCCCACTGCCCGAAATACCCGTAACGACTACCATCTTATGGCGGGGAATACGAATGTCCACATTTTTAAGGTTATGGACACGAGAACCTGTAACTTCCAGAAATTCTTGTTCTTCGACTTGTATGTCGGGGCTGCTATCTTTTGCCATCAACTCCTGATTTAAGACGCAAAACTAACGTTTAATTTGGGGCTGGTGTTTAAAAAATAAACCGGGTTCTTAAAAATGCATACAGGTCTGTTTACCTGTGCCACGGCAGTATGCTGTTACGGCATGGATTAGGTTTGCCCAAATTCAATACGTGTTTACAGGAGCAGTATAAAGGATAACCTAATCAAGCATGGTAGGGAGGGCTTATCCTCTTTTTATGACCCGCAAGAATCATTTACATCTGATGTTTATTTATGATCGTTAAATTTCTGCTGAAGACCTTTCTGGAAGTCATCCAATCGTTGTCGAATGGTTTGGGGGTTAAGATCATAGGCCGGTGTAGTTGTTCCCTGACCAGGTAGCTCTTCAATATGAAGGGTTGTAGTTGGGAATGCAAACCGCACCCCAAGCGCACTTGCCAGTTCCATAGCGGAGATTAAGATCTCATGCTTTGCTTTGAGTTCATCTGTCCAGCTAGGAACTTCAAAAAATATATAGAATAGAATTTGGAGTGCATCAGCCCCCAGTTCGTTCAGATGAATCTCGAAATAATCTTTCCGTGTTTTAGGGTGTGTGCGCACCATTTCGCGCAAGCCCTCCACGTAGGCTTCGATAAGAGCTGGTGGTGTATCATAAGTTAATGCCAACTTGGTATTAAACCGCCGATAAACTCGAAGCCCATAATTATTGATTACCGTATCGCCCAAACTACCGTTTGGTACATAGACGAGAGAGTTTTCAAAGGTTCGTACACGTGTTGATCTAAAGCCAACTTCTTCCACGGTACCATTGATATTGCCGAAGTTTATCCAATCGCCTACTTGGAAAGGCTTATCGAGAAAGATAGTAAAAGAACCGAACAGATTTTTTAGAGTATCCTGAGCCGCAAGCGCTACGGCTAAACCACCGATAGAAATTCCGGCAATCAGTGCTGTAGGATCAAAATTGAGGAGCCTAAGCATACTGAATATGGCAAGAACCACAACCACTGCTTTTAGGGCTGTTCGTACCAGTGGAACCAGTTGGTCGTCCATCTTACTTTCTGTCCGGCTGGTCACTCTTCTAACATTCAGTGCGATAATATCAATGATGCGATAGGCAACCAGTACCAGTAGTATAACGCCAATTATTTGAAGGATGGTTATGACTGCAACATTAGCAGCAATAGGTAACTGAAGAGGGGGTAATAACCAGAATAAGACACGGATAACCAACCAAACACTAAGGTATCCAGCTAGTTGGCGTATGATCGATCGCGGGATTACATCGGGGCTAAGTCTTGATGAACTTATACGATAAACAAGCGGGATCAGTAATCGCCTGGTGATAAAATATAAGATTACCATAATGAGGCCTACTATTAGCAGGCCCAGATACTGCCAAGGATAAAGCCCAAGGATTACACGCCCCCCTGAAGGCAGTACATTTAGTAACCAGTCCGCTCCTAGGGGGTATACAGCCTTATGTATTATTGGAATCTGTGTCACTGTTTCCTCAGAATAATACCAGCGACCATTCAATTTTTCCAGATAAATCTGAGGATACTGATCGGGAAAAGGAACGAAAAAATTACCCTCCCGCAGGGAGTCGATGTAATTGGGATCTTGTGGAATGGTATTTACTGCAACGTAAAGGCCCTCTCCATCGTAAATTTGTTTTAACTGAATGGCTAGTCGACTGGCCCGAGCACTATCCTGAACACCAGCTAAAGTGCGGGCGGATTGATCTGGCTGATAAGAATCAGGCTGCAAGTAATACAGGTGAACCAAAACCGTATTGTATGGTGACTCTAATGTTAAATCAACACCTTGGTCAGCATCCTGCCCGTTAATATTAGGGATAAAAAACCAAAATAGAATCCATAATGGCAGAACGAATGGAAGTCTCCGTATTTGCATAACCATACTTTTTGTTTACACCTTTGCAAAAGTCTTTTATTTACAGATATTCTACAACCTATCCTCTGGAATTGACCTATATTTAAAAATGTATTGCACTACCTATATCAGAAACAGACCATTGCTCATGAACAAATCAGCTATTCTACTATTAACAAGCCTTTTTCTGTTGATCTGCAACATGTCAATAAATGCACAAAAATTAACCCATGTGCAAGGTGAACTGCTGGTGCGTTTCCACAAAACCCAAACCCCTCAGGATATACTCCAAGATCATCGTTCTTTTCGAGGGCGATCGACCTACATAAAAAAAGGAAGGTGCTTGTCAGAAACCCAGAACATCTGGACTCTAACCTTTGACTGGACTCAGATTCACGAGACTGATTTCATGGATCAGATAAAGGATCACCCCAGTGTTGAAACGGCCCAGTTGAACCATATTTTAGAAGAGCGACTAAAACCGAATGATCCTTTTTACGACTTGCAATGGTTTTTTTACGAGCAAGAGGGTAATATTGGAGCCGAGCTAGCCTGGGATATTACTACGGGAGGACTTACGCCTTCGGGGGATACGATTGTAATATGTGTTTTAGATAACGGGCTGGAAAGAACCCATCAAGACATTGTCGATAACTTATGGATCAATCATGCTGAAATTCCAGATAATGGCCTGGATGATGACAATAATGGATATGTTGATGATTATTACGGTTGGAATGCGGAGGAGCGCAATGGCAATATTTCCAGTAGTAACTTTCATGGTACGCGCGTAGCGGGTATGGTTGGTGCAGTTGGTAATAACGGAATTGGAGTGACCGGTATCAACTGGAACGTTAAATTGATGATCGTGCGTGCATATCTGGGACAAATCGTTGAATCACGAATCATTGAAGGCTATGAATACGTGCTGACTCAACGGCGACTTTATAATGAAACCAATGGTGCAGAGGGTGCTTACGTGGTGGCTACCAATTCTTCTTGGGGTTATTCAGGCATCAAGGAAGAAGACTATCCAATTTGGTGTGCTATTTATGATACTTTAGGGCAAGCTGGTATCATTAATATTGCAGCAACTGAAAATGATAATATTGATGTGGACGCTAAGGGCGATTTACCTACCGCTTGTAGTAGCCCTTATCTGATTACGGTAACCAGCACCGGAAGGTCTGGTGCCAAACTTACTCAGGCTGGTTTTGGACGAACAACCATTGATCTGGGTGCACCAGGGTCTGATATGTATACCACCTTTATTAGTAATACTTTTAACTACGACGCTGGAACGTCAATGGCGGCACCGCTGGTAGCGGGTTCGGTAGGTATGTTATATGCGTCTCCCTGCCCAACGTTGGATTTGCTATCTGAATCTGAACCTAGTGAGGCTGCCTTATTAGCCAAGGACATCATTTTACGAAGTACTGTATCCGACTCTAGCCTTATTGATAAGACGGTTACGGGTGGTAGGCTACATATTTTTAACGCTCTTCAGTTATTGGATGCAGAGTGTACGGATTGCTTTCCACCCTTATCCATTCAGGTGGTTGAACGCGATCAGGAAAATGTTACGCTCAGTTGGGTTCAGGCTTCTGATGTACAACAAATTGATCTGCGCTATCGGGTAGAAGGTGAGGCTGGCTGGACGGAAATAACAAACGTTGGTGACGGATTTCGCTTTGAAAACCTGACTGCTTGTACTGTTTACGAGGTGCAGTTCAACGCTTTTTGTACGGACTCCGAAACTGGTTACGGGGAGACATTCACCTTCAAAACGGACGGTTGCTGTGAACCGCCCCAAAACATACGCTTTGAATTTATCGGTCAAGATGAAATACTTCTGAGTTGGGAATCGGTTCTTGCTGCTAACAATTACTTGATTCGTTACCGTCCGGTTGGTGATCCAAACTGGCAGGAAAAGCGGGTAATTCAAACTATAACAGGGCTACAAAACTTAATGTCATGTACGATGTATGAGCTGCAGTTTCAGGTTGCCTGTGCTGGTGGCCCTTCTGCGTTTGGTCCTATCCTTTCATTCACAACCCGTGGTTGTGGCACCTGTATTGAGGAAGATTATTGTTCTGCTGGTACCCTCGTGCCGG
>JABSSK010000190.1 GCA_013214265.1 Saprospiraceae bacterium
TTAAAAAATAAATTAAAATAATTGTACCAAAATCCCGAAACCCCTGTAGAGTTCTCAATAAATTTTTGTGTGAAGAGGGTAATATTTAAATCATTAGGGGTAGAGGGTGGTATTTTAGAGGGATTATACGGTTCATGGATTCAAAGGCTTTAAGGATTGGGGGCACTGGTCACTTTTGGGTCAGCATTTTGTCGATGACGGCTTCGTATACGTTTCTTTTAACTTCTCCCATAATGGTACCGACCCTCAACACCTAACGGAGTGTCATGATCTGGACGCTTTCGCCAAAAATACTTTTTCCAACGAGCTCTACGACCTTGAGGTTCTTCTTAACTGGGTAAAGCAGGGTGCAAGTGGAGCCATTGAAAACCACCATATCTTACCTCTATTTTTAATTGGCCATAGTCGAGGAGGCCCCATCAGCCTGATAACAGCATACGAACAGAATATTGTATCTGGTTTAATTACATGGGCGAGTGTAGCTACACTGGATTATGCTTGGCCCAACCAAGCTTTTATCAATCGTTGGCAGGATACTGGTTTTTATACCGTAGAAAATAAACGCACCGGACAAGTTTTACAAATTAATTACGACCTATACACAGATTTCTTAACGAACCAAAACAGATTCAACGTCAAAAAAACAGCTCAGCAGTTACAAAAACCTTGGTTAATTGTTCATGGCACAAATGATAATGCCATATCCGATCTGGCTGCAAAGCAACTCCATAATTGGAGTTCTACCGCTGAGATAGGCCTCATAAAAGGAGCTAATCATGTTTTTGGTGCTAAGCATCCATATCTTCCAAAAGTACTTCCTGGCCATAGTACAGACCTTTATCAATATAGTTTTCAATTTTTACAGAAACATATAAAATGACCATATCAGAAATAATCCGATACGTACGTCGCCCAAGTTGTTACAATACCTCATTGAAGTATCTCCGCAAGGGCCTTTAGGGTTATATAAATTACTATCTTCGTAGATCAAGGCGTTATTCTTCTTTTTGATACATATGCGTAAAAAAGCTTTTTGGAAACCTTTCTAGCGCAATATTCAGAATTAGACAAACGTTTTGTGGATGCTGCTTAGCGCGGAGTAATTAGGAAAAGTAAGCGGTACGCTATTCGTACTCGATCCATTTTCTATCCAGAGCTAAGTCTAAAAAACCTAAATTTACGAGCCTTGCAAACCCTCGTTTTTCTTATGAAGCAACTGAAGTCGATTATTATCACCTGTCTGCTGGTTAGTGGTGCCTTGGCAGTGGGTGCGCAAGACATCCATTTTTCTCAATTTTATATGTCTCCCCTTAATCTTAATCCAGCTATGACAGGGGTGATGAATTGTAACATGAGGCTGTCAGCGAATTACCGCAACCAATGGGCTAGTGTACTGCGTGACAATGCCTATCGCACCTACTCTGTTTCCTATGACCAAAAAATCCCTGTTGGTCGTTATGATTATTTTGGAATAGGTGGAACTTTTTGGGGGGATCGCGCTGGATCTGCTGACTTTGCAACCCTCACCGGAAAACTTTCCGGATCATATAGCAAACAGATGGGAGGCAACCGAACCAAAGCTAACTATCTCGTGGTAGGAGCAGAAGCGGGTGTCGCACAGCGCAGTATTGATTTCCTGAACTTGAGATGGGGTGCTCAGCACAACGGTGAAGGCGGCTTCGACCCTGGAGCACCGTCCGGTGAAGAAGCATTTGATCGGGATAACTTCATTTTTGCTGATCTTGCTGCAGGGTTACTATGGTTCATGGTAATGGATGAAAACACCAATTTTTATGTGGGTGGAGCATTTCACCACCTCAACCAATCCAACCAATCTTTTAGTTCAGATGGCGAAGACCTTATCTTTAGTCGGTATACCGTGCATGCAGGTGGTGAATTTCTACTAAACGAAAAGGTAGGCTTAGTACCAGGAGCTATCCTGATGGCACAAGGGCCATCTTTCCAAATAAATGCTGGAACAAGCTTTAAGTTTTTACTGAATCAAGCACAAGGTGAAACCTCCTCTTTTCAAGTTGGAGGTTGGGTTCGTTTAGCTAGTAATCTCGATGAATCACTTCTTACTGACGCGGCTATCCTTTCCACTCGATTTGACTTTAATAATTTTAGCTTAGGCTTTAGTTATGACCTCAATTTATCGCCTTTGAAAGCTGCCAGCAACTCGCAAGGTTCTTTCGAATTTGGCATGCTTTATAAAATATGTAATCAACAGGATCGGGGTGTTTACTGCCCGAATTTCTAAGTCCACCGTCCTAATATAAAACGAAGAAGAGCTGTTTGTCTTGATGAGACAAACAGCTCTTCTTTGTTTTCGGCACGATTATTGAACCTCTAACATCGTATAAACGATTGAAATTGTTCCTAACCCTGACCCCAATAGAGAAATTTAGGATATGCCCGAATACCAACACAGTCTGTCATTTATTTGTATATTTAAGCAGTCGAAAAGAACAAATGTTAAAAACCGCTGCAAAAGCACGGTAAGAAACAATATTCGCGTATTAGTTTCTGCATCCCTGAACTACCCTAACTGTTGAACCTCACAAATCAGGCAACACCCTTTGAGTTCTCATTTTAACATGCTGATTTTTAACACCTATACATATTCATGATTATGGCGCTAGTATTCAAAATGCAAGCCTCTTTTAATATAATGTTTAACCTGTAGCGTGGTGCTACCAAAAAGTGAATAGGAGTAAATAGCAAATGCTTATACATACTATTCATCCATCAAAACCAAAAAAAATGTTTGGCAGTAATAAAGAAGCAAATAGTAAAAACAAAAACAACTCGACTACACAAACCAACAACACGCACTCTCTGAATAGCTTAGTTCAGGGTACCGTAATTGAAGGAACAGTACGATCAGAAAGTGACATCCGAATCGATGGTACTATTAAGGGTAACCTGCATTGTGATGCAAAAGTAATCATCGGACCAACTGGTCATATCGAAGGTGAAGTAACTTGCCAGAATGCAGTCATTGAGGGCACTTTTAACGGGAAAATAAAAGTCACTGCACTATTGAATATCCGCGAGAGTGCTAAGGTTTCAGGTGATGTAACCACGGATAAATTAATTGTACAGTCCGGAGCTGTATTTAATGTGAGTTGTCATATGGGCGTGAAGAGCACAACCGTGCATACACGTAGAACGCAGTCATCTCATCATAATAAACAAGAACTAGAGAACGCGAATTCTGAAAGTCGAGTCACCGCATCAAAAGCATCACAAGTATAAACGATATTGCCAAGAGATAAAAAGAAGAAGTCATCAACTAACGCTTCTCAGCAGGCTCAGTCTTATGCAAAGTACTCAGGCATGGCCTTTCAAATGGGAGCTGTTATCCTGTTTGGAACGCTCTTAGGGCAATGGCTTGATAAGAAGCTACAAACGGAGCCATATCTGACTATTATACTGGCGTTATTTTCTATTTTTGCTGCACTTTATATTGCACTGAAGGACTTTATAGTACCTCCTTCAGATTCTGATAAAGATTCAAAATAGCGTTTATGAAGCAGCAAACATTTTACCTCCAACTCATTATAGTGACAGCACTTTGTATAGTGGGTGGTTACTTCCTTCATCAGCAGCCTACCTTCACTGAAGATGCCGTACTTACTTGGATTGCCATCGGTATATTCGTTTCACTGTCCATAATGATGTATTATCAGGGCTATAGAGCTGCTCTCAGTGATAATAAAAACGACTTTACCAATACCTTTATGGGTTTCTTGGTAGTAAAACTCTTCTTATGTGGAGGACTAATCATTGGCTATTATTATATCGTGGAGCCTACTTCTAAATTATTTATCCTTCCCTTTTTTGGGGTGTATGCCTTGTATACTATTTTTGAAGTCGTATTCATGTCTCGCCTTGGACGTATGTCCACCTAAAAAGTAGCTATTATGAAGAAAAAAACCTTCAAAGCATCCGTAAATCAGGGCGAATATACATTGGAAGACTTACATTCAGAGGCACTAGACATTATCCCTGTTGGTGATAATAAATTCCACATCATTTATGAGCAAACAAATTTCCATGCCACGGTAATAGACTCAGATTTTGAAAATAAATCTTTTCGCTTCAAAATAAATGGTAGTATATATCATGTAGCACTAGCTGACCAATATGACCAACTCATCGATCGTCTTGGTTTGCATGTACAATCCCAAATGATTGTAAAAGACATTAAGGCTCCCATGCCGGGAATGGTTCTGGAAATTAATGTAAAAGCTGGTCAAAGCGTTGAGAAGGGTGACCCCTTGCTTATTCTGGAAGCTATGAAAATGGAAAATGTCATTAAAGCACCTAGTGCTGGTGTTATTGCAGTTGTTCATGCCCTGCAAGGTAAGCCTGTCGACAAAAACCAGGTTCTTATTGAATTAGAATAATTCAAGCTCGATTTACAGATTTACCATTTCCGGATCAATGTTTAAGTGGGGAAATACACACCAACTTGGATCTAATCCTTTTGCACAGCTATCTGGCTATATGCATCCTGGCCACACTGGAGAAAAGAAGCAAACTCTTCAATTTCTGGGGTATATCCCACTGGCTGATTGAGTAACTTTTCCCCATCAGATGATAACAATACGTAATAAGGTTGTGTATTCGTCTGAAAATACTCCGTCTGGAAATGAGACCATTTATCCCCTACTTTTCTCAACTTTCTTGTTCCACCAGTAGCTTTTTCTACCAAAAGCTGCTCGGCCTCTGGAAGTGCTCTTTTATCATCTACATATAAAGAAATCAGAACATAATCATCTCTAAGTTGCGTATATACTTCTCTTTCAGGCCAGACATTTTCCTCCATTTTTCGGCAATTCACGCAGGCATGTCCGGTAAAGTCAATCATTACCGGCTTATTCACTTGCTGAGCAAAAGCTAGTCCCTCATCCAAATCCTTAAAACATTCCAGATTCTGCGGGCAATCACAATCGTACACCCACGAATAGCATACCGGAGGTGCTAGGCCACTCAACAATTTCAATGACCGATAGCTACCACTCTGTTCGCTGTATATGAATCCGGAAGCCAAATAAGCAACGAAAGCGAAAGATAAAACACCTAGCGACATACGACCCCATCCCAACTTTTTGAGCGGACTATCATGTGGGAACTTGATTCCCCCAAAAAGGTAAACCCCCATCCCTAGGAAGGTAAGAATCCATAAACCCAGGAAGGGTTCTATCTTTAAGATACCCCAGTGCTTAACCAAATCGGCATTGGACAAGAACTTTAGGGCAAGAGCTATCTCTAAAAAACCTAAAACTACTTTTACCGTATTTAGCCATCCACCTGACTTAGGTTAAGCATTCATCATTCCCGGGAACATAGCGTATAAACCAAAGGGTAATGCTAAAGCCAGACCTAATCCTCCCATTCACGCTGTAAGTTGCCAAGCTCCCCCATCAGAAGTCAATGCTCCTGCTAATAAGGAGCCTAATATAGGGCCTGTACAGGAAAAAGAGACTAAAGCCAAAGTTAATGCCATAAAGAAAATGCCTATAACCCCACCAACACCTTCTGCCTGACTCGCACGGTTCGACCATTTCTCGGGTAATGTCAATTCATAATATCCAAAAAATGAAAATGCAAAAACCATGAAAATGACAAAAAAGGATATGTTTAACCACACATTAGTGGAAATGTCATTTAATATATCTGGGTTAATCGAATCGATAAGATGGAATGGAATGCTAAGTAACAAATAAACCAAAAGAATGAACCCACCGTATAAAACAGCATTACGGACACCTTGTCCTTTTTTAGATGAACTTTTAGTAAAGAAACTCACCGTAAGCGGAATCATGGGAAATACACAAGGCGTTAAGAGCGCTAATAAGCCTCCAATAAAGCCAAGGCCAAAGATACGCCAGTTACTTGCCTTAGCTACTACTTCCTGGTCTGTAGAACAAGTCCCTACCGGAGCGTTCAAATCCGGTTTTGACATACCATAAGCTACATCGCTTACATGATCAATATCTTCACCCGTATAGGTAATTAAAAAGTCCGTAGCTGCTTGCTCGAAAAGGAGCTTATCTTGGCCAGCTAAATAAACAAAATCAAGGTATGTAGTGGGTAAGCACTGATGGTCATTACACGTCATAAACGAAAGTGTCCCAACCACGGGTACATCTACGTCGAGTACCGTAAATTCCGTACGGTAAATAGCAGGGCCTCCAATGATCTTTTTAACATCAGTATCAAAGAAGTCATCATAACCCTCCTTTACTTTTGCCGCTTCTTCCTTAACTTCTCCGGACCAGGTCAGGTGGTCACCTGCTTCTATCCAAACCGTAGTTGGATATGGACCAGCACTAGGATCAACGTCTTTGGCATATAATGTCCATTTATCTTCGATCTCAGCTTCAAAACGAACCATAACTTGTCCGTTCTCTTCTATCCCATGGCTAACGGTCCATTGGATAGGTTTCAGTATACCTGCTGTTGATGGGCTCGCAGATTCATTATCTAAAAGAAGAACTGTGCTATCTGAAATGAATAAATCGGAATTATCCTCCGTTGTAGGGACTGGCAAAGTAAAGGAAAAGGAAACGTCTGAAGGTGGCAGACACATTTCGTCATTACAGGCCATAAATTCCAAGTATCCAATTACGGGCTGGTCTCCTGTATATCTTATTTTTTGTGAAAAAGTAGCTTTTTGTGCGATCGAAATTACAGTCATTTCAAAAAGCTCCTCGTACCCTTCTTTAATCTTACCACTTTCCTCGTTTGGCCCTAGTAATTCTATTTCATCAGGCTGATCATAAAAAAAAGAAGTCCTAACTGGCCCATCATCACTTTCCAGATACTGAGAATATATCTTCCACCCTTTTTCTATTTCAGCAGAAAAGATGAGTTCATATTCCTGATTTCCCAAATCATTGAAATCAAAAGACCAGACCACTGGCTCTTGAATTTGACTCGCAACCGAAAAGGAAAGAAGCGTGAAAAGCGTAATAATTATCGGTTTCATGAGCATCACATTTTACAGAAATAGCTATAACATTACGTTACTTTAGATCTTAGGAACACTAAAAGGAACCCCACGCGGAGGTAGGCACTGTTCATCATTACAAACCATGTAATAAACTTCACCTGAAAGGCTTTTCCAACCCTTTGGCATACGCACTTCCTGAGAGAAGGTTACTGCATATTTAAACTTAACGATATCCATCCCAAATAAATCGTCGTAACCAGTAATAGGGTCACCTATCTCAATGGCTTTTCCTATTGGTTCTACACCCGATGTCTCTAAGTTCAGTTGTGTCGGAACAGGCCCGCCTTCTTCTAGATATTGTGAATAAATATACCATCCTTCCTCAACTTCTGCTTCAGCCACGATTTTCCATGTATTAGATGGGGTATTTTCCATTTTAAAGGTCCAACTGACAGGCGTATTTTGAGCAACCGCGTGCAAATGAAAAACTAAAAACAGGATAGGAATAATGAATCGCATGATACAACAGATTGGTGTTATACACAAATGTAGTATACGCCTGATCTTTTAGCGATCAGAGTAAGGACAATAACGCAAGATTAACACTCCAGATACACCTACACTGAATGAGAATGTGCCGTACGCAAGAACGAATCAAATAAGCCTTTCCCATCCAGGTTATTAAGTAGTAACTCCGATGCACGTTCTGGATGTGGCATCATGCCAAATACGTTGCGTTTATCATTGCAAATACCTGCAATATTATGTAGTGAACCATTTGGGTTAGCCGCCTCCGTTATATCGCCCTCTGGGGTACAGTAAGAAAAAAGAATCTGATTGTTATCCTTCAATTGACTGATGGTCTCATGGTCCGCAAAATAGCGCCCATCTGCATGAGCGATTGGAATTCGAAGTACAGTTCCTGGATTGATGGCTGAAGTAACCGCACTTTCACTTGTCATCGTCTTCAAATGTACATTTTTGCAAATAAAGCGTTGGTTGCTGTTTTTTAGTAGTACCCCTGGTAACAACCCCGCTTCGCATAACACCTGGAAGCCATTACAGATACCAAAAACATAACCGCCTTTATTGGCAAAATCAATAACCGCTTCCATGATGGGTGAAAAACGAGCAATAGCTCCCGCACGCAGATAATCACCATAAGAGAACCCACCTGGCAAAACTACACAATCACCCAGATCAAAATCAGGCAAGGTCGTTTCTTTATGCCAAAGCCTGACCACTTCCTGCCCCATTACGGTACCCAATACATGTACCATATCATCATCACAATTTGAGCCAGGAAAAACCACTACTCCAAATTTCATAAAACTAATTTTTGAACCGCACTGCCACTTACCTTGAAAGTGCGATTGTGATCCACAAATTTAAGGAAATAATTATCCTAACTGTGTATTAACCCGGAACAATAAATAAAACCTGATACTGGAAAAATAGAGCCAATAAAAACAAAAACAAATGCAATAGTTCTGCGACTCGCTTGTCCATAGTAGCAAACTGAATGCCTGTTAAAAACCCAAGCGGAGGAACCAATAATAAAATATGGTCGGCGCCAAAATCAGCCTGAGCAAAAAGTGTTATTCCGGCAAAAACCATCAACCAGTAGAATACATCAATTTTCTTTTGGGCCTGCATAATCCGCTTTTGCATAATTTGACTGTGCTGGAATACAGCCACCAAAACTAGAAGTCCAATGACCCCAATATTTATCCAGTCCAATAAGGAAAAGCTTACCCTCGAATCTAATAAATGATCCGGGAAGTACGGATAAGCCATTAAGACGGCCCACTGATCCAT
>JABSSK010000191.1 GCA_013214265.1 Saprospiraceae bacterium
CACTACCATAGATCAGGGTCCAGGGTTTACGCTCAACTGTCCAGCGACCCGCATATAAAACCCTCGAATTATTAGGATCCATAACCAGATCAATCGCTCCCGTTTTAGGACTCACAAAATGTACTCTTTCCCAGGTTTTACCTCCATTTAGGGATCGATAAATACCCCGCTCCGTATTGGCTCCAAACACATTCCCTAATGCAGCTACAAAAACCACTTCAGGGTCACTAGGGTGCACCAGAATAGCTCCAAATTGCCCAGCTTACTCGAGCCCAATTTTCATCCACGACTCTCCGCGATCTGTACTTTTATATATACCCTTACCCGGAGAAATATTACCGCGTGGATCGGCTGATCCTGTTCCAACGTACAATACGTTAGGATCACTAGGTGCTACCACAATAGCTCCGATCGACCCAACATCGAAGTAGTTATCAGAGATATTTGACCAGGTTGTTCCCGCATCATTGGTTTTCCAAACGCCACCTCCCGTGCTGCCAAAATAAAAGGTAAAAGGATGACTGACATGCCCAGCCACAGCAGTGACCCGCCCGCCACGGGTAGGCCCCAATGACCGGTATGTCAAATCGTTAGCTTCACCACTCGGGATTTGTGCCTGCAAAGTACCTAACGGTAGAAAACTTAAAATGAATAGGGCTGTCAGCCAATAATTCTTGTTAGTAGTCATATGTTTTTGTTTCTGTCTTTGTTTTCCTTATTTGTTTTTACGGAAGTGGTATAAGGCATTACCTATATCGAGTCCGTTTACTTGTCCTTCCTGATTGAGATGAAACTGAATCAGCTGATTCCCAAATCCCGCTGTGCGATAGGTTCCACGAAACACATCGTAGTGCCAATGCTGAAGATCCATATAGGTAATCTCTCCTACTTGGGCGGTCAGTTGGCCACTCGACAAATTCTCTACAATGGATACGGTACCCCAAACAGGATGTGTATAGGTACCTGTATAAGCATCTAAGTCAAGAGAAGGCTGCGTGTTAATTTGCCTATTCTGCTCAAAATCAGTTACTCTTTGACGAGCCTCTTCCGCTATGTTTTCGTACAATGATTTCAGGTCTTTACTCCAGTCTCGAACGGGATCACCGAACCCTAAAACATCAAACACCTGATACATAATAGCGTGCCTGACTTCAGCATGATCGAGGTTACCAAATACATATACGCCAATATTCTTTTTTGGCAATAACCCACAAATAGCAATCGTCCCGTTCAAGCTACCCGTATGAAATTGCACCATTTCACCTCTGTAGTCATGTTGGAACCACCCTAGTCCGTACGACATCCAATTGGGCTGGGTCAACTTACTGGTGGGGTAAAAACCACTTTCTGGAACCAAGACCTGTGGTTTAAAAATTTCTTTCCACGTTTCCGTGCGCAACCACTGCTGCCCATCCAAGCGGGCGGTATCGAGCAGGAAGGTCATCCATCGCCCCATATCATGTGCGCAGGACCAACTAGCACCAGCAGGTGCGATGGGATCCGCTATCATGTCTTCTATGGTTGTTACCTGACCATAAACAAAGTGGTGCGGATAAGCACGGTTGGTCAGGCCTTGTATATAGCGATAGGTTGGATAAGTATTGTCTAATCCTAGAGGCTCATAAATCCGTTGTTGCATAAATTCTGGCCAGGATAATCCTGAAACTTTCTCGATTACTTTTCCAGCAACTAAATACATTATATTCTGATAGGTATACCCACCCCGATACGGATAGGAAAACGATAGTTTCGAGAATCTTTCTAGAATTTCATCGGCGAAGAATTCCCCATTTACCCAAAGGTGATCTGCATTTCCCATTCCGGAATTGTGGGTGAACAAGTCTCTGACCCGCAACGTATGGGTAATGTAGGGCACGGACAGTTTAAATGTAGGCAAATGATCAATAACCAGATCATCCCAATCCACCAATCCGGCATCAACTAAAGTTCCCATACCCACAGCAACCATCGCTTTAGTTGTTGATGCCATAGCAAAAAGAGTATGATCCCCAACAGGGTCACCACCATCCACTCGGGATTGTCCATAGCCTTTGGAAAGCAGTACTTTACCATCTTGTACAATAGCAATGGAAAGGCCCGGAACATTCCAGTCTTTGCGTGCCTGATCGATATAGGAATCCAATTGGGCAATATCCGATGATTGGCTAATACCCCAAAAAGGAAGCAGCAATCCAAGTAAAAAGAAAAAAGAACATGCAGAATAGCGTACACTCATCACTATTGATTTATGACATACAATTAAAACACCCGCTCACCCATAACCAACTTATAGGTTTGGGTCTCGACGAGCTACGTAAAAACTTTCCATACTACTTCGCTCCGGGTCCCTTCACAAATTCTCCGGGAAGTGCACCTGTATGCTCTCCTTCCTTGATGACTTGTGTACCGTTCACCCAAACGTGAACGACCCCTTCTGCATACTGATGAGGATTGGCAAAAGTAGCTTTATCCGTTATGGTTTCAGGATCAAAGAGTACAACATCAGCTTTATACCCAGCCTTTAAATGGCCGCGATTTGACAATTGTAACCGATCAGCAGGTAAGCCTGTCAGCTTAAAAATAGCTTCTTCGATCGAGATCACTTTTTCTTCGCGTACGTATTTCCCCAATAAACGAGCAAAATTACCATAGCTGCGCGGATGGGTATTGGTGTTGGTCCAGGGAGGGCTGGCGGTCAAAGCTGACCCATCCGATCCGAATGCCATGTAGGGCAGTTGAATTTGCTTTTTCACATTTTCTTCTGACATCAGAAAGTATACAGCTCCTACGCGACTACCATCCTCTATAACCAAATCTATGGCTGTTTCTTCAGGGCTGGTTCCGCGATCCTGTGCTACCACAGCCAGGCTCTGCCCTTCGTACTTTTCTCGTAAGCGGTCCGACTGAAAAGAAAGGAAAATATGCTCGGCTCCAGCATGGAAATATAGGTTATCCCAATCCTGCGTATTGGTTTTCATTTCCGCCATCACTTGCTGTCGGATCGCAGGGTTTTTCAATCGATCAACCCAAGCTTTATAACCACCTTCCTGTACCCAGGGCGGCATGGATGCATTGAGCCCAGTCGCTCCCGCTATATAATTGTACATATTAGTTGAAATATCAATCCCAATTGCACGAGCGCTATCGATTTTTGCAATAGCCTTATCCATTTTAGGCCAATTCAGGCGTCCCCCCGCCTTTAGATGGTAGATCTCAGCTGCAACCCCACTACTCTGGGCAATATCAATAACTTCGTCAACCGCTTCCAAAAACTGGTTCCCCTCCGATCGCATATGGGTAATGTATCGGCCTTGATAAGGTGCTATCGCCTGGCACAAAGCGATCAGTTCTTCTTTGTCGGCATAAAACGCAGGCGCATAAATTAAGGAAGACCCAATATCTAAGGCACCTTCTTCCATCGCTTGTTTAGCCAATTCCTGCATCCTTTCCAGCTCTTCTTTAGCGGGAGCACGATCGGCATATCCCAATTCATGAATACGTAATGTGGTCGCACCAACAAAGGAAGCCACATTCACCCCAACACCTCTATTTTCCAAATG
Organism: Saprospiraceae bacterium; assembly: GCA_013214265.1. GTDB lineage: Bacteria > Bacteroidota > Bacteroidia > Chitinophagales > Saprospiraceae > DT-110. The sequence goes on from JABSSK010000191.1 coordinate 3,561, forward strand.
CTCCAGGTACTCACCTAAAGTGGTCCAGGGTATTTCATAATGAAAAAAGGAATCTACTTTCGCCAAATCGTCCAGTTCCTGTTGCCGCATCTCCTCATTTATAGGTCCCATCGACCAACCTTCACCCATTATCTCCAGCGTAACCCCTTGCTTGACATCACTCATCGCTCGCGGATCAACTAAAAGCGATTGTGTGGCCCAACTGAGCATATTGATAAAACCTGGGCTGACAGCTTTTCCATCTGCATCAATTTGTTGCTTTGCTCGAGCCTCTGGCAGGTCACCAACAGCAGCAATGGTGTCTGCGGTTATAGCGAGACTCCCCTGTATGGGTGCACCCCCACTACCATCATATATAACAGCATTGGTAATCAGAACATCATATTCTTCGCCGGTAGGCTGGCAAGCGCATAAGCTAAGCAGGCACGATACAATGCCCCAAAAAGTGATATGGTTATTCATAATAATCAAGGTTAATACAACTCAGATTTATTTAACTTTTTCCGGAATTATCAATCTGGACACTTGCTTTTCTGCCAGCATGGCATTAAAAGCAGGAATTTCCTGATTCATAACTTTACTGTATGCTTCAACGATGCCTGCATATTCTTTTTTGAGGTCTTCCAGTCGTTCCATAGCACCATCAGTCGGACGATGATGACCATTGGCTACTACACTATATAAGCGACCTATATGATTACTGAATACCCGTGGGAAGTTAATATTATCCTGGCTGGCTTCCGCTTTATTTTGAATGATTAAATTTTCCACAGCCGATAGTTTTTCAACAATTTCATTAGCCAACTCACCCAGTTCGGATCCGTATCCTGCTTTCTGTGCTAGATTAGCCGTAGTTTTTATTTGTGCGCTCAGGGAGCGAATGTTCATAATCCGCTTATGGGATTCCGTGAGCATGTCTCCGATAACCTGAGCGGCTTCCAGTTGGGCCTGATAATCTGCTTGAGAAACATGTTGCCAGCGGGGGTCCGGCTTAATCGTTAGTGGCACCTCCGACATCCAGTCGCCGTGTGTAACCTTCACCTGATATTCTCCCGGTGTAGCTAGTGGGCCAGCCGGTGGATTACCTATCACCATAGTTACCAGATTATCTACCACCTTCGGACCAGTGTGACGCAGGTTCCAGTTCACCGTATTCATTCCTCTTTTTAATCTGATCTTATGCTGATTGTCTTCGGCATCGGTTGATAACTTACGTACAACATTTCCATTTGCGTCGACAATTTCTATGCGAACAGGGTCCGGACCAGGCCCGTCTTTCAAAAAGATAGGAATCTCAGCATTATACCCATAAATATTGGTCCGCACAGCAGGTCGGGGCTCGAATACATAGCGATCACTTTTTATAATATCGTCCGTTAATTGATGTAAGACGGACAGGTCATCCAGAATCCAGAATGCTCGTCCTTGGGTACTCAGCACCAAATCCCCCTGATGTATTTCCATATCCGTAATTGGGGTGACGGGTAAATTTTGTTGGAGAGCTTGCCAGGATGTACCTTCATCTACCGATAAAAACACGCCGTATTCTGTTCCCGCAAAGAGTAAACCCTCACGGCTGGGGTCTTCAGCGATCGAACGAACAAAGGCATGATCGGGAATGCCTATCCCAATATTTTTCCATGATTCCCCGTAATTATGGGTTACAAAAACATAAGGGGTAAAATCATCATATCGATAGTTGTAGGCTACCACAAATGCTTTACCTGGTTTGTGCATGGATAACTCAATTTTATTGATGGTTGCCTCCCTAGGTAATCCATCGGGCGTTATATTTTCCCAACGGTTGCCATTGTCACGGGATATATGCAGTAATCCATCATCTGAACCAGCCCAAAAAACACCCGCTGTGTGTGGTGACTCTTCAAAAGCAAAAATTGTAGCATATACTTCCACCCCCGTAGCATCATGCTGAATAGGCCCACCAGGTATACCCATATAGGCATCTATATTCCTAGTCAGATCGGGACTAATTCGCTCCCACGTTTGGCCATCATTACGGGTGCGATGCACATAATTAGACGTGTGGTAAACCACATTTTCCTCATGCTGGGAAGCGACAATCGGAAAATTCCATTGCCAGCGGTATTTTAGGTTTCTCATTTCTGTCCCTTCGGTATAATGCGGGTATGCTGTGACCTGACGTATGTGACCTGTTTGTCGGTCCAGGATTGTAATTTCGCCACTGTAGGTACCAGCCCATATCCGGTTGGGGTTATTGGGATCAATTGCTACGTCGGCCGATTCTCCCCCACCAACAGCCATCCAGTGCTGGTAAGGCGTAACACTCCTTGGCGTACGGCTGGGAACACTTATCGTTGTATTATCCTGTTGTCCGGCATATAAACGATACGGAAACTGATCATCAACGGTAACCCGATAAAATTCCGATGTAGGCTGATTAAGTTGTGCCGACCACGTGCTTCCGCCATTCAGGGTAATATTGGCTCCGCCGTCGTTACAGTTAATCATAATCGAGGGATGGAGTGGATTGATCCAGACACCATGATTGTCGCTGTGCGGGGTACGCATCCTATCAAAAGACTTACCTCCATCGATCGATTTAAAGAACCCTACGTTTGATACATACACTTCATGTTCATTGGTAGGATGTGCAGTGATGTTCGAATAATACCAACCCCGTTGTCGCAGATTATGATCTCGGCAGGTACGTTGCCACGATTCCCCTCCATCTGATGATCTGTACACACCACCTTCCTCTTCTTTTTCAGCCTGTATGACAGCATATACTGTTTGGGGATTAGCGGGTGAAACATCAATACCGATGCGTCCGATCAGGCCTGTGGGTAACCCTACTTTTAACTTTGTCCAGTTTTTTCCTCCATCCAGTGTTTTCCAGATTCCACCATCGGCACTACCATCTATTAATGTCCATGGTTTGCGTTCACAACGCCAGAATGCGCCATACATTTCCAACGGATTATGCGGATTCATAGCCAGATCGATAGCGCCAGTGGAGTCATTTAATTGAAAAATAGCGTCCCAACTCGCACCTCCGTCTGTACTTTCGTAAATACCACGTTCTTCATTTTTACCAAAAATGTGGCCGAGTGCGGCTACATACAAGTGCTGAGGGTTATCGGGATGCACAATAATATCACCAATTTGCCCCGCCTCAGGTAGTCCGATATAGGTCCAACTACCACCGCCATTTTCTGATTTATAGAGGCCAATACCCGCAGATACGTTTCCTCGGGGTGCCGCGGATCCGGTACCAACATATACCACATTGGTATTGGAAGGCGCCACCGCAATCGCACCAATAGAACCAGCTTTTATCTTTCCGTCAGCCATAGGTACCCAATGCTGACCCGCATCATTGGTTTTCCAAACCCCGCCACCAGTAGCACCCATCCAGAATGTGTAGGGTTGGGAAGGGATACCCGCAATTGCCGTTACGCGCCCACCCCGGGTGGGTCCCACAGACCGATAAGACAATTCTTCTAGGAACAGGGCCGGAATTTGAGCATCAACAAGCGCTGAGAAGCAAAGGAGTAAAGAGACAATTAGGGTGTGCTTGTACATTTTTTTGCTTTTGAAGATAGCTTTTTTGAATTCGATTGAAGCCTACCAGCTAGTTTTTTTATTTTGAAGAGGATTAATTTGAAAAAACTATGAACCGACAATTCTATTTTTCTTGGTGTATCATATTGCTTTTTCTACTTAACGTAGAACCCAATATGATTTTTGGGCAGTCTACTCAGTCTTATGAGGAATCTTTATATGATGGAATGGAGTGGCGCCTGGTTGGTCCTTTTCGGGGTGGCCGGGCCGGAACCATAACAGGTGTTCCGGGCGATCAACAACTGTATTATATGGGCACTGCTGGTGGTGGTGTCTGGCGAACACAGGATGGTGGAACCACCTGGACTTGTATATCGGATGGCTTTTTTGGCGGTTCGATTGGGGCGGTTGCTGTAGCTGAAAGTGACCCTAATGTGATCTACGTAGGAGAAGGGGAACAAACTGTTCGGGGAAATGTATCCTCTGGCCGTGGGTTCTGGCGTTCAACCGATGCTGGAAAAACCTGGACATCCATTGGCTTACCCCAAAGCGAGCACGTTGGCCGAATCAGGGTTCATCCACAAAACCCGGACATAGTTTATGCAGCTGTGATGGGTAACCTTTGGAAACCCAATATGGACCGTGGGCTATACAAATCCATAGACGGAGGTAAATCATGGCAAAAGATCTTATACGTTAGTGATAAAGCGGGAGCCGTCGATGTGACGCTCGACCCTAATAATCCGCGCATCATTTATTGTGGAACTTGGCAAATTAAGCGCAATGGGTATCGTATGGACTCTGGTGGTCCGGGAAGTAAGCTCTGGAAAAGTACCGATAGCGGAGAAACCTGGACAGAACTCACCTTCAACGAAGGCCTCCCTAAAGGCGTATGGGGTATTGTGGGGGTAACGGTCAGTCCCGTCAATTCGGAACGAATCTGGACCATTATCGAAGCTGAGGACGGTGGTGTATTTCGTTCTGATGATGCCGGAATGACTTGGCAACGAACTAGTGGTAAACGTGATCTGCGCCAGCGTGCCTGGTACTACTCCCGCATTTATGCGGATCCACAGGACGAAAATATGGTTTATGTGTGTAATGTAGGCTTCTGGCGCTCTCGTGATGGTGGGGTTAATTGGACCCAAATCTCAACGCCTCATTCGGACCATCACGATTTATGGATTGCTCCAGATAACAATCAGAGGATGGCTCTCGCCGATGACGGGGGTGGGCAAGTTAGTACCGATGCTGGTGCGAATTGGACGACCTACCATAATCAACCAACAGCCCAGTTTTATCGCGTCAATGCTGATAATCGTTTCCCTTATTATATCTACGGCGGCCAGCAAGACAATAGCACTGTCGCCATTCCATCTCGCGTCAATGCTGGCGGTATTCGT
>JABSSK010000192.1 GCA_013214265.1 Saprospiraceae bacterium
GGTCCACTCAGGGGGATTGGTATTTTTTCACCTGGGCTTGGAGGCACCGTACCTACATATGGTATTTGGATTCTGCTACCTGAAGGTAGATGAATGGTAAGCGTAGTACCACCGGGTGCGGAGTGGGAACGAATTACAGTTCCTATGATGGTGGTCTCTGCCCAGTTTTGTGGCCTATCGAGTTTAGCGGGTGGGCCAGCAAAGGTAACTACGCCATTATCTAGTCGCCAAACTTCGTCTGCCATTTTTCCAATTTCAGTATAATCGTGGCTAACGAGAAGTGTAGTGAGGTGGAATTGATGATGTACACGAAGAATATAGTCTTGCAGTCGCTGACGAAGATCTGTATCCAATGCAGAGAGTGGTTCATCGAGTAAAAGTAAACGAGGCTGTCGAACTAATGCACGAGCGAGTGCAACCCTTTGTTTTTGGCCGCCAGATAATTGGTGTGGATACTGGTGTACTAATTGCCCAAGTTCCATAATATCGATTAGGTTATTAACACGTCTTGGATGCATACCCGATTGTAGTCCAAACCGCAGGTTTTCGTTTACTCGCATGTGTGGAAAAAGAGCATAATCTTGGAATACTAATCCAATTGACCGTTTTTGCGGTGGCTGATACATTTTTTGGGTTGTATCCAGCCACACTTCGTTGTTGAACTGGATATAGCCTTCTGTTGGACGTTCCAAGCCTGCTAGGATACGCAACAAAGTAGTTTTACCACTTCCTGATGGGCCAGTGATAGCAATTAGTTTTGGCTGTTCTAATGCTTGATTGATATCAAGAGTAATAGTACCTGTAGCTGATTGCAATTTTTTGCGAAAGCGTACAACCATCATAATACTTTGGTTTTTTGCGCATTCAGCGTGTAAACTAAAAGCAAAATGATAAAAGAAAATATTACCAGAACGATTGCGTATTCATGCGCTGAACCGTAATTCAAACCTTCTACTTCGTCGTAAATTGCAATAGAGGCTACACGGGTTTGACCTGGAATATTACCACCAATCATTAGAACGACACCAAATTCACCTACTGTATGCGCAAAAGAAAGGACCAGTCCGCTAAGAATAGAAGAGCGGATATTCGGCAGCAATACTTTGGTAAATGTTATCCATCTTGATTTGCCCAACGTATAGGATGCTTCTGCTAGGTGTTTGGGTAAGGACTCGAATCCGGCTTGAATAGGCTGCACCATAAAAGGTAAGCTATAGATAATTGAGCCTACTACCAGTCCACTAAAAGTAAAGACCAGTTGTATGTTGAAGGCGTGATCAAGCCATTGCCCTATTGGTCTGTCGGGGCTTAAAGTTAATAAGAGATAAAACCCAAGAACAGTTGGAGGTAGTACGAGTGGCATACTGACCAATGCTTCAAAAAAAGGTTTGAGTCGACTCTTCGATATTGCCAATAACCATCCCAGAGGAAGGCCAATGACCAGTAGACAACCGGTGGTAACGCCTGCTAATTGTACGGTTAGTAAAAGTGTCTCCCAAAATGTTTCCTCGATAAAATTCATATAGTTAAGCCATTAACCTGAAAGGGTTGGACGTATATAGCCATATTTTTCTAAGATTGTTTTGCCTTTTTCGGAAAAAATAAAGGTTACAAATGCGTGGGCTGCATCATAATGGTGTGTTTCGCCGTGTTTGGTAATAACGAGTCCCTGCCGAACAGGAAGATATAAACTATCTGGAACAGATGACCACCTACCCTTTCCATTCATCTGAGGGGATAGAACAACAGATTTTGCGGTTAAGCCAATGGCAGCGGCACCAGAAAGGATATACTGATTGGTTTGTGAAATGCTTTCCCCAAAGATGAGCTGATCACTTAATTTCTGAAAGAGGTCTGCTTGTTTAAGTGCGTTGATTGACTCCGCACCATAGGGTGCATTTTTAGGATTTGCAACAGCAATTTTTTGGTCAAATGGTAAGTTTACTAAATGAATAAATTGTGTGGACTGAATATTACGGCGTGTTGTCCATACGACCAGTTCTCCTTGTGCAAAAATATGATTAGGAGCGACAGCTTTCCCCATTTGTATTAGCGTATCCGGGTAACGCATGTTGGCGGATAGGAAAACAGCATATGGTGCGCCTTGGGAGATTTGAGCGGTTATTTTACCTGAACTGCTAATAACAAGTTCCGTTGGGGTACCTGTTTCTTTTTCAAATGCAGTTATCATTTCTTGGATTGCAAACTGGGCATTAGCAGCAACCGCTACAATAAAAGCAGATTTTTCCTTTGCTGTATTTTGGCTGCAGGAATAAACAATAAAAGGTATCAGAAAAATCAGTGAGATTCTGTCAATAGAAAGGTTTTTCTTCATAGTTCGATTTTCTAACGGCTGCAGCTAATTTTTCTGTGATGGATGAATATGTTTATATAAGCTGGTATCATTTTAAAGATCAATTTTTTAGTAAAAAAGTGAGGTAAGAGCGTTCATTTTTACCAATAGTAATAAAATGATGATGACGGACTTCTTTCTATTATTTTCTGAAGTCTAATCTAATGTGCATAATAGAAAGTTATAGTGTAAAGAATATAAGTGCGTCTGTCATCCACGTTGCAGTTTCGATATTCGTGATAATCATAGGGCTTTGCGCAAATCGTCGATGGTAGGGAAGCGCAGTAAGTTTTTGTTAGAAAATAAGGGTATATCAGTTACCTCTTGACCTAGCCAGGTTGGTGGTATGAAGGCATGTGCTTCATCGATGCCACGGAATTCAATCTCTGCAATAACCAAACCTTTCAAGGGTTCCAGATATTGGTCTACTTCCAGTATTAATTTATTTTGCATAGATAAATGAAAGCGTGCTTTATGTATTCTGCGCTTTTGTGTTGAAGGCCATAAGGTTTCAAATTGTTCTTGGGTAATAGCGATTTCATTTTCCAGCCGTTCTAAGCCATGGCCATGTTTTACGGTAAGGGTAAAAGTACGGTCGGCTTTTCGTATTCGTACTTCGCTACCATTGGGCTCTGCAGCAAGGTATCCCTGTTTGAGCATTATAGGTTCTACTTGTTGGCAAGCGGTAGGTAGGTGTGCTAACCAGAATTTCCGTTCAATTTCATTTTTCATAGTTCATTTTTCTGGAATTAAATGTACGGGTGTTGGTACTAAAGATGTCTTTCGAATAGATGGTTAAATTCAGCACCGTTCAAAGAGTAAATAGATAAGACGTGCCATAGCCATGTGATATTGGTATTTCATTGGAACTATGCCGCTGTGCCATTAAAACAAGAATTAAGCATACTTCAAATTTCACTCAAAATCGTTTCCTAAATTGCTGCCATGAAATTACTGATTGTAGAAGACGAAAGTGAACTACTGCAAAATATTGTTACGTATCTATCGCGAGGAGATATTGTTTGTGAGACGGCTGATTCTTATGAAGCCGCCCGGATCAAACTAACAGGGTACGCTTATGACATTGTTGTTCTTGATCTGATGTTACCTGATGGTAATGGTTTTGAGATACTGAAATTATTGAAGAGTATTGATCCAGAGACAGGGGTACTCATTATTTCCGCCAAGAATGCATTAGATGATAAGGTTAAAGGTTTGGAATTAGGAGCGGATGACTACCTAACTAAGCCCTTTCATCTTCCTGAGTTAAATGCAAGATTAAAGTCAATTTATCGGCGTCGGAAGTTTCAGGGGCGGGATGAAATTGTTTTTGGTGAAATTATAATTCACCCCGATACGCATGAGGTTTTAATCGATGGTGAGGAAATTATACTCACAGTAAAAGAATATGAGTTGTTACTTTTTTTTGTTGCCAATAAAGGCCGGGTACTTACGAAGCAAACGATAGCTGAGCATTTATGGGGTGACAACGTCGATGTATTGGATTCTTTTGATTTTGTTTATCAGCATATCAAAAACCTAAGAAAAAAGATTACCGAGGGTGGGAGTCCTGATTATATCCATACAATTTATGGATTGGGCTACAAGTTTACGGAACGGGTCAATTAAACACCTCACCAGTTAGGATTATGCGGTTAATAGTAAAAACAACACTTTTTTATTTGCTCATTTCGCTTATTGTTTTTTCCATAGGAGGCGTTGCAGCCTTGCGTTTAATTCGCCTGGAAGTGGACAATGAAACGGATTATTCCCTTAGGGACAGTTACTTGGATGCTCGTCAAGCAATTGAGCGAGGTGTATCTCTTTCGGCACTCAACACCCGGAAGGTAAGGATTGATTCTATACCTATTGAGAAAATTAGGGATACCACCCTTATTTTCTCAGATACACTAGGACCACACCCTAGGCTCGATACCAGCGAACCGTATCGTATGCTGACGACTAAAAAGGTTATTAAAGGGCAGGGCTATCATTTTGTGATTCAGGATGTTTTTCTGGAGTTGGATGACTCATATGGGATAGTGGTCAAGATTATGACTCGATTATTTTTATTGCTTGGCGGAATTTCGGTCCTTGTCATGTTTGTGATATCCAGAGTTATATTCCGGCCTTTTCGCATAACGCTCCGGCGCATTGAAGATTTTAATGTAACTCGTACGGATACGATGCCTTTCCCTAGAACGTCCACTTGGGAATTCAAACACCTCAATAGATTTATTGGCCGCATGATGCAAAAGGCCCAACGAGACTACAGGGCATTGAAAGAGTTCGCAGAAAATGCTTCCCACGAAATTCAAACACCTTTAGCTATTGCTCAGGGTAAACTTGAATTATTAATGGAAACGGAAGGTATGAATCGCCAACAGATTGAATTTATCCAATCTGCACAGGCTAGCCTTGGGCGGTTATCCAAAACCAGTGAGGCTTTATTGCTATTAACTCGAATTGAGAATCAGGCTTTGATTCCAAAGAACAAAACGGATCTATCCAAAGTTACTCGTCAGTTGTTAGGTACATTTCGTGATCTAGCTGCATTACGGGGTATAGGGATGACGATTGATGTGGACGATGAGGTAGAAGTAGCTATTGAACCTGCATTATCGGAAATTATGATTAGCAACTTACTTAAAAATGCGGTTCGTCATAATTATGAGAATGGTTGGATAAGGGTTAATCTGGATCATCAGGGTTTGGTAATTGCCAATACGGGTGCTGAGCCAACAATTCCTATCGATCAGTTGTTCGATCGCTTTCAGACCCTAGGTAAAGGTAATCATTCTATGGGTTTGGGCTTAGCCATTGTTCAGAAGATATGTGAGATTCATAAATACGATATCAAATATACGTTTGACGATGGAATCCACCGGTTAAACGTCAATTTTTAGTCATTTCCGAAGAATTCAGAATTCCTTCAGAATCGCTTCAAAAGTAGAACAGATTCTCCATTTACTTTTGCAGAGTAAAATTACTGACGAACGAATAAATGCAAAAAATGAAAGAATTGATAGTCGGTGTGAGCTTGCTGTTTTTCCTTTGTGGTGGCTCTTATTTGGTAGCACAAAAAACAACTATTTCAGGTGAAGTAATGGATAGCAATACGGATGCTCCGCTTGCTTATGCAACGGTGAGTCTTTTGTCGCAAGTGGATTCCAGCTTAGTTACCGGTGGGATTACATTTGAGGATGGGCGATTTTCGCTGGATGCTGATCCAGGTGTTTATGTTGTTAAAGCAGGTTTTGTTGGGTTTCAGGCGCAGTACATCGGACCCATAGAAGTGAATGGTTCGCAAAAGGAAATTAATGCAGGCCGTTTTAGTTTGGCTGTGGATGCTGAAGTCCTGGACGAGATTGTTGTCTCTACAGAAAGGAGTCAGACCGAAATGGCACTAGATAAGCGCGTATTTAATGTAGGGAAAGATTTAGCTTCGGCGGGTAACTCAGCAGTGGATATTCTGGACAATGTACCTTCTGTTGCTGTGGATGTTGAAGGAAATGTTACCCTCCGAGGAAGTTCGGGAGTACGCATTCTAATTGATGGAAAGCCTTCGGGTTTGATTGGTGTTGGTGGGACAGATGGTTTGCGTTCTTTACCTGCCGATCTAATTGAAAAGGTAGAGGTCATTACGAATCCTTCAGCAAGATATGAAGCGGAAGGAACGGCAGGGGTGATCAATATTGTATTAAAAAAGGACCGTCGTTCGGGACTTAATGGTTCCTTTGATCTAAGCACAGGAGTACCTGATAATCATGGATTGACTTTTAATGTGAACTACCGACAGAATAATTTCAACTTCTTTGGAAATGTAGGCGGGCGACTGCGTACTAGCCCGGGTGTAGGTTCTGTCATTCAGGAGTTCTTGCGAAACGACAGTTTATTTATTTATGAACAGGAAAGGGCTAGTGATCGTAGGAGTTGGTCATTAAGTTCTAGAGCGGGTGCGGAGTATTTTTTTAATGAGAATACCACCCTGACTGGTTCGTTTCAATATCGCTACAGTGAATCCGATAACTTTACTGACCTGACGTATCGTGATTATGTGGGTAGCCGGGAGAATTTGGAGCAAATCTCTGTTCGTGTTGATAATGAGATCGAAACAGATCCTACGCTGGAATATTCTCTGACCTTTAGAAAAGAGTTTCAAGGGAAAGACCACGATTTGGTAGCTGATCTTCGATGGCAAGATAATTCAGAGCGAGAACAATCGGACTTGGTTGAGGCTTTTTACTCCCCAGACTTTGAAACCCTTCCTGATCTGGATGATTTGGTTCAACGTTCGGATAACCAGGAAGGGGAAAGGCAACTGATTACCCAATTGGATTATCGTAAGCCGATTGGTAACGAGGGTCTATTTGAGGTAGGGTACAGGGGCTCTTTCCGGTTGATACAAACAGATTACCTGGTGGAGGAGATAGCCAATGGGGCGTGGTTCTCCTTAGATGGGCTCAGCAATAACTTTAACTATGAAGAGGATGTGTTAGCTGCTTACAGTACGGTAGGTGATAAATACGGTAACTTTTCGTTTCAGGCTGGTTTACGGGCTGAGTACTCCTTGATCGTTACGGAGTTGGAACAAACGCTGGAGCGAAACGAAAGGGATTATTTGAATCTTTTCCCGTCGGTTTTTCTGAACTATGAATTTTCTGGTGAGAACCAAGTACAGTTGAGCTACAGCCGTCGGATCCGTCGTCCTCGATTTAGGTCACTCAATCCATTTTTTAGCTTTAGTGATAATCGTAATTTCCGAAGTGGTAATCCTAATTTAAATCCTGAGTTTACTAACTCATTTGAAGTAAGCCACCTCAAGTTTTGGGAAAAAGGTTCTCTTACATCAGCTGTGTATTATCGTGAAACGGATGGTGTAACGGAGAATATTCGGGAAGTATTTGATGATGGGACCTCGGTCTCCTTTCCAGTAAACTTATCTACAGAACGAGCAGTAGGTATCGAATTTACGTATGCCTATAATCCTTGGGAATGGATGCGGTTGAATGGAAATGCGAACTTCTTCCGCTCTAAAACGAAGGGTAACTATCAGGGCCAGGATTTTTCTGCTGATGCGACTTCATTTTTTACACGATTGACAAGTCGTGTTGAGTTAAATAAAAAGACAGATTTTCAATTGCGCGGGAACTACAGTGCACCCCGAGCACGACCACAGGGAAGAACAAAGTCTTTGTATTCCATTGATCTGGCATTTTCACGAGAAATTATGAATGATCATGGTATGATAACTCTGAACGTAAGGGATTTGCTGAATTCACGTAAGCGTCGCTATATTACTGAGGGAGAGAATTTCTATGCAGAGGGAGAATTTCAGTGGCGGGCACGTACCATAACACTTGCGTTTAATTATCGATTAAATGCGAGTGATCGTCAGCGAAATCGTGGCAGTCGGCGAGGTGGTGAAGAGGGTGGTTTGAATGACGAAGGCTATTAGGCTAATGATTTGATTATAAACTTTATTCATACTAATCCATTTTCTAGACCAAGGACCCTAAGCATGCTAGTGCTTAGGGTTTCTTTTTCTCCATTTGATACTAACCTGATTTAGGGCTGTTATGTCTTTTTTGTTCATGCATTGCATTTTCTGCGTAAGCATCAAGAGTTTCGAAAGTTGCATGATGTTAAGTTGTTGATATGCTGGGTTTTGGTTTTTTTTCAAGATGGTATACCAGGGTGCTAAAAATAGATGATCAAGGAGGATACGCTGAAAGCAATGGTTCTCATGGATTGGCCAATTATGTTTTTTTGATTGTATAGGGAGGTCAACATTCGTTCGTTGTAGGTATTCTGATCGGGCGTTTTCGATTCCTTTTTTAATTGTGTAAAGATCAGCAGGTACAACTTGTAAATAATTCCTTGTACTGTAAGCAAAATATAGTTTTCGGGTGTTAGGGTCCTCCGCAAAATGGGTAATACGAAAAGATAGCCAGGTACTTTTCGGATGGGTTACCCCGCAGAAGAATAATTCCAACCCATATTCTTTTTTTTGATGCGTGAGCTGTGCATTCATCAAAAAGAATTGACCTTGAGGCGTCTTAAGGCATGCACCGCGTTGGACGGTTTGATCAAGTTTGATTTGCATTGAGCTTACTTCCATGATAAGAGGAAGCGGATTGCGTTGGAAAAGTTCAAAATGGATGTAATGCACCGGACAAAAGCTAGAAAAGCATCTGCAAAATGTTTTTATCTAGGTAAAATAGCCCTATTTAACAGTTCGATTTCCCACATTCAGGATTGTATGAAAAGAAAATACACTCATCTTTTTCTGATTTTTGGTATGTATTTCAGCATCCAAACGGTTGTACAGGCACAATCAGTAAATGATACGATCAGGTTCGATGTTGACTTACGTGCAGCTAGTGTAA
>JABSSK010000193.1 GCA_013214265.1 Saprospiraceae bacterium
CTTTATTTAGCACACAACCTACCCCATATCCCTTTGTTCGCTCATCCTGATTGGGTTGGTCAAAGTAGCCAAGGACTGTACGGTGATGTGATTGAAGAAATCGACTGGAGTGTAACTCAGATATTAAATACGTTGACCGAATCCGGACTGCATACCCAAACGCTGGTGGTCTTCTCTTCTGATAATGGCCCTTGGTTGGCTTTCAGAACCCATGGAGGCTCGGCAGGTCCCTTGCGAGCTGGTAAGGGAACCACCTTTGAAGGGGGGCAGCGCGTTCCTACTATTTTTTGGGGGCCCGGCCTTGTTCAGCCTGGTATTATCCATGGAATGGGATCAACCCTCGACCTGATCAACACCATTGCCTCCCAAACGGGCACAACTTTACCTGAGGACAGAAAAATGGATGGCTAAGACTTGTCAGCCGTTCTGAAAGACCCCAGCCACAAAAGTCCCCGAACCACTTTCCATTATTGGTCAAATTCCGCTGAATTATTTGCTGTACGTTCTGGAAAATGGAAGCTCCATCTAAAACAATCCAAACCTGTTTTTTACTGGAGGCCTCCCGATTCTCTGGTGCAACCCGAACTTTTTGATCTGGAATCTGACATAGCCGAGAAATATGATCTCTCTGAACAAAACCCTAAACTTATTCAACAATTACAAGCTTTAGCTAAAGCACATCAGGCAGATATTACAAATCCGCTGGACGATAATTTGTCGTCGGTTACCAATCAGGAATGACCTGACCTAAAAGTCACCCTTTTCTTGGTATATAAGAAACTCATCTGCCTGTGACATCCCTCAAACCACATTTTGATAAAAAAACATTCTTTGCATTATGCATTACAATGACAGATTACCCACACTACCCATTCATGCACAGTACACCATCAATGCATCATCCGCTCAGGTTTGGCATGCTATTTCTGCTCCCGGTAACTTGAATGGCACCCACCCTTTTTGTAAGTCAAATCAGGTGAAAAAATGGAATGGGGTAGGCTCAGTAGATACTATTGAATACTTCAATGGTGTGCGCTTGAAAAGAATATTCACCGAATGGACCGAAGGAAAAGGTTATGAATTAATTATTGGATACGGGAAACAAGCTGTCGCAAAAGTGGACTGGGAAGTGACAGCCAAGAGTGAGCAGGCGGCAGATCTAATTATCCGCATTCATTTAATTCCCTCCATCGTTCTAAAGCGGTATCCAAAAGTATTTCGAAGCCTTCTAAGTAAAATATACCTGGTACCTACAATGAAAAAGTACGTAGAGTCTGTAGTGAAAGGATTTAAATACCATATTGAAACTGGCCAAAAGGTGCAACCTAATCAGTTTGGATATAATCGCATGTTTTCTGTCCGGCAAGCATAATCAAAGTATAGAACGGTATCAAAAAATTAAATGCCACCTATCGTTCTTTACCTATGTAAATGACTTTCCTATCGGGATAGCTGACCTTTGCCATCAAACAATTACATAAAAAATGGTAAACAACAGCTTATTAATTCGCAAACATGTATGGATATTTGCCTTGGCAACGGTAGCATTCCAATCGTGTTCTCTAAAACCATCAACCTGGCAACCACCACTGGATCCTTATATTGAGCATAACCTTACTGTAAATGAAAAGCTCCAATCTGCTAGTAAAATTGATTTGGACGGATGGTATGGTCCCGAAGATATCGTTTTCGATAAACAGGGTAACTTATACTGTGGTGTGCATATCGGTCGTCAAGACTTTTCGGATGGTAAAATTCTAAAAATCACTCCAAGCGGTGTAGTAGAGGTTTTTTACAATGCAGGCTCATGGGTAGCCGGACTTCATTTTGATGCCGAAGACAACTTAGTCGCTTTAAGCCATAAGCAGGGCCTTATCCGTATTGCCCCGGATAAAAACGTCACCGTTCTAGCCAATCAAGATGAACAGGGTCTTCCATTTTTGATTCCTAATGGATTGGATATTGCTTCCGATGGAAATATATATTTTTCCAATACCTCTCACAGCCATTCCTATGACATAAAATACGGAAGAAAACTAATCCTAGAACTCAGACCTAATGGAGGGCTATATCAGTATAACCCCAAAACAAAAAAAGTTACTACGCTAATTGACGGAACCTACTTTGGGAACGGTGTGGTACTATCCCAAAACGAAGATTTCCTGCTGATGACCGAAACCACTAAGTATCGAGTACTAAAGTATTGGCTACAGGGTGAAAAGGCAGGAGAAGTTGATATGTTAATAGACAACTTACCCGGTTTCCCCAATGGAATCTCACGGCGGGAAGATGGTAGTTTCTGGTTGGGTTTTTCAACCCGACGTAATGATGCATTGGATAAACTCCACCCCAATACTAGCATGAAGAAACTCGTATACGCATTACCTGAATTTTTGCAACCAAAACAAGAGGAGTACGGCATTATCCTAAATATAAGTGATAATGGTACCATCATTTCTGCTTTATTCGATACCAGTGGAAAAACGATCCCCGAGGCCGGATCCGTTGTAGAATACAATAACCAATTGTACATAGGTGGTGATATAGTTCCGTATATTGCTACGTACGCATTAGACAAATAGCTCCAGCTAATTAATAGGAAAATGATAAAAAATATCGAACGTCCGATCATACTTCTCCTGTTCATTTTTATCTGTAGTTCTTGTAGTCAGACAGCAGAAAAAAAACTATTTAATGGTGAATCACTTGATGGCTGGGAAGGCCCAGCAGCTTGGTTCAGAGTAGAAAACGAAACCATAATTGGAGGTAGCCTCGATAAACCTGTTAATAAAAGCTATTATCTGTGTACGGAGGAAAAATACGAGAACTTTGAACTGACACTCGAAGCTAAGTTTAACACCAGCGATTTAAATATTAATGGCGGTATTAGTTTTAGGGCTAAACGAGTACCTAATTCTACAGAAGTAATGGGCTATCAGGCCGATATTGGCTATGCGGATGCCAGCGTTATTTCCAATTTTTCTGATTATACTCCTCAAGATACATCGGCGATCTATCCCCTTTGGGGTAGCCTAGTGGATGAAGGTAGGCCTGATGTTTCGCGATATCCAAAGCCCGATATCTTTCCTGTAATCTTCTATAGGGTAGCCCCAAAAGAGGTTATTGAAAAGCTTATTGACCCTATCGGCTGGAACGAAGTTCAAATTCGAGCCGAAGGCCAGGACATAAAAATTCAGATTAATGGGGTTCTCACTGCACAATTCACCGAAAATACAGATGTGCCCTCTAAAGGTTGTATATGCCTGCAAGCACATTCAGGAAAGCCCTATGAGATTGCATATAAAAAATTGTTAGTCAAACAGCTATAGCAAATAAGTAAACGGAAAGACAACAAGTTTGGACCATAACCATTAAGCGTTACCCAGTGTATTTCCTGCTGAGCAAAATTCATAAATAGCCGGAATGAATTCTGAGAAACGTATTTTATCAGCGTAAATATTTTGGTCAACAGTCTCATTGCAGACTACTGCCATGGCTGGTAAGCGTACATCCAATTTTAAAGAGGTGTATTCGAAAGCTATCCCAACTTGGGTATAGATAAAAGAGACCCATGTCCAGTAAAATTGGATGGGGTCTTTTTATTTTATCAAACACAAATAACTGGTAACCGATCTATTAAAACCACTAAGAAAGATTTTTTATTCCAATCAAAACAACTAAAGGGTACTACCTATATAGCTACTTTACATCATTCATCATAAAAGTTCTGATCGGCTAATAAAGTCAGGTTATATAAAGAGTAATACGGCCAACCTTTCAAGAATCAGAGCGGCAGGAAACCCTGACCAGCACCTACTAACTAAGGAATGAACTTTCTCTTCCAATAACCTAACCATGATGGGTACATACCAATACGATGACGTTATTACTATGATAAAATCAAGGATACCTCGCTTTTCTTTTCCTAAGATTTTGAAGTAAGGGTTAGGATTTTTACTTTATGGTATGTGTTT
This sequence comes from Saprospiraceae bacterium, assembly GCA_013214265.1. Taxonomy (GTDB): domain Bacteria; phylum Bacteroidota; class Bacteroidia; order Chitinophagales; family Saprospiraceae; genus DT-110. Next base: position 3,975 of record JABSSK010000193.1, read on the forward strand.
GTATAATTTCCGTTACTAGAAAGTGGATTTCTAGCCAATTACGACCTATGAAACCCAAAAAAAAAGAAATATTTAAGGTCTTTGACATCTTATCAGACCACCACGTTAAACAAAATTTACATATTGATACCCAGAAGGTAAAAAAGATATTACCATCTATTTATTCCCCAGGGCTTTCCTTTCAGTATGTTTTCAATTTTACCACAAGGAACTTTGAGTACGTGAGCGATACCATTACGGACCTGCTGGGTGTACCATCTGAGGGATTTAAACCAGAAGATTATATTAGTAGAATTCATCCGGAGGACTTTAACCATTTTCTAAAATGTGAGGAACTTGCAGGTTATTTTCTATTCAAACACATTGAAAAAGAAAGGATCCCCGACTATAAAGTATCTTATCAATTGAGGCTTAAAGACAGGAACAATAATTATATACTGGTATTACATCAGGCCATTTCTTTAGCCTTGGATGATAACTTTAATCTTGCTGCCACTTTGGTTAATAATTCCGATATAAGTCACATCACAACAAATAATAATCACAAAATTTCTTTTATCAATATTCGTGGTGGAAAATCGTACTACCATATTGAGACAAAAGAAGACCTTGACCAACAAAAAGAATCTCCACAAGTCTTATCCAAACGCGAAATCGAAATCTTAGGCTGCTTATCAGAAGGACTTTCTTCGCAGGAAGTAGCTGAACAACTCTTTATTTCGCCAGCAACAGTACGAACACATCGAAATAATATTTTAAAGAAAACCAGCTTTCAATCCATTACGCAAGCCGTAGCTTATTCTATTCGTCAAGGATTAATCTGATCTACCATAGTTACCTTTTATTAAAATCGATATATACATCATCTCTGCATGTTTAGTAAAAGTAAAACCTATTCATACGGTTTTAAATTGCGAATTATGGTATTTGCTGCTATGGGTATGTACGTTATCTAACCAGCAGATAACTATTGTAATCCAACCAGAAACGCCTTCCAGATATTGACTTTTTGGAATTTTTTTCCAATTTTAAATCAGATATCCATCATAGCCCCTCTTGGTGTCTAAACTTCAATAAAAACAAAGTACAACAATTGTACTCCTCTCGATCGTCCATTCCCACACTACCTTATATCTGTTGTTCTTACACACTTCTAAACACTACTCTAGTCCTAAATACGATCAATTATTGAAACGGATTCCACGGTGAAGCCAATTCAAAATGTATTTGCCGTCATCACGTAGTTCCTATGCCATAAGCTGGGCTAATTTACAATTGCAGAATTCCAATTGGTTAACCTAAAGAATATTATCATGTTTCGTAGATCCGAAGTTCTATTATTAACCATAATCCTACTTTCCGGATTGGTTACCAAAAGCATTGCACAAGTGGCTAAGATCAGTCCAACCAATGTTGCCATTGGCGTTGAAACAGTTAATGTCCATACAGCCCTACACGCTACCAAAGGGGCTTTACTTTTTCAAGGTACTTCTGGTCAGACCCCTATTTCAGGGGAAGGAAACCGCTTTATGTGGATTCCTTTTAAGGCCGCTTTCAGAGCCGGGCAAGTTAGCAATACCCAATGGGATGCTGAGCATATCGGATTTTTCTCTTTTGTAGGTGGTGGCCAAAATAATATGGCATCAGGATATGCAGCCTTTATCGGAGGTGGTAATAATAATACAGCATTAGCAGATCACTCCTTCATCGCTAGCGGTACGGATAATATGGCTTCTGGTGAAACATCATTCATAGGTGGTGGCACCAATAATAAAGCTTCCGGAACACGCGCCTTTGTTGGAGGTGGCCTCAACAATGAAGCATCAAATGAGCTTACCTTTGTCGGTGGAGGTTACAGTAATAAAGCAACGGGCTTATATTCCATTGTAGCGAGTGGGGAAAACAATCAATCTGCCGGACGTGCATCATTTGTAGGTGGCGGAGAATCCAATCAAACAGAGGGTATTTTTACTTTCATAGGAGGAGGCATCTCAAATGCAGCATTAGGAGATCATTCCTTTGTGGGCGGAGGCAGAGGTAACACAGCTTATTCTTATTGCGAAGCGGTTTTTGGTTCATTTCCTGAACTTGACTTTGATTACGAAAAGGACATTTGGAAATCCAGTGATCGCTTATTTGTTATTGCCAACGGAATTAGTAAAGCCAATCGTTCAAATGCTCTGACGGTACTAAAAAGTGGATATGTAGGTTTCAACGAAAAGAATCCTGACACCCGCCTTCACATCAAGCAAGAAGCCAGTCAACCACAAGAAGGACTACGGATTGAAGGTTTTTACAATCTGCAGGATAGTACAGATACATACTGGGATATTTGGAACGCTGGAGATGATCTGTAATTCTATTTCAATGGTATACCCAAAGGATATGTTGACTCAGGTACAGCTGGTTTTATCACCAGCTCAGATCTGCAACTCAAACAAAACATACAACCCCTCGAAAAAGTAATACCCCGTTTGATGCAGCTTAATCCCGCTTCATATTACTACAAAGACGTAAAGTCACCAACTCGTCCAGCATGGGGCTTCATCGCACAGGAAGTACAAAAGATCTTCCCCGAACTTGTTCATCAAAGTATGGATTATATGGGACTGAATTATAACGACTTTGCGGTGATGGCCATTAAAGGGCTACAAGAACAACAGCAGGAAATTAGTACCCTAAAATTAGAAGCTAAAAGAAGAGAATCAGAAAACAAAGTTTTACAAAACCGCCTTTCAGAACTGGAAGTCATGGTGCAAAAACTGATGGATCAGAAACAACAAAAAGAAGCTATCCCCCTGCTTATTCAATCTCCTTCTTTGGGGCAGAACAGCCCAAATCCTGCTTCCGAAATGACTCGAGTAGAGTACTTTTTACCAAAAGGAAAATCAGGTGAGTTACGTATTACCAATATCAAAGGCCAGCATCTCAAACAGATTATCCTTCCAAAAACCGGAAAAGGGTATGTAGACCTGCAAACCCATAATCTGCCGGCTGGAACCTACACCTATTCCCTAATAATCAACGGACAAACCATAGATACCAAGCGGATGGTTCTCAATCACTAAGCCATATCTAAAAATACCAATGGCTAGGGAGCTGAGTATGGTCTGGTTTCATTATCCTTTTACGAAAAAAGTGTAACTAAAAAACGAAAAAAGCATGACAGCTTACTCTATCTGTGACACTGCTTTGGCATTTGCTAGTGGGGATTATCGTATATTAAAAAAATATAAAAAACAGCGCCATGTCCATTAAAAATATACTTTCCATTTGCACTCTTATTCTTCTGCTGAATGCTGCTCACGGTCAGTCATATCTCAACCAAACGGTACAATACGATGGGCAAACGAGGGCATATTCTATTTATGTTCCAGCCATTTATGATGGTACGCAACCGGTGCCTTTAGTGTTTAGTTTTCATGGTGGTGGTGGTAGTATAGCTGGAAATATTGCTATTAATGACTTTAGCTCTGTGGCTGATACAGCCAACTTCATCGCTGTATATCCTCAAGCACTTGCCGACCCCAACGATGACGGAAATACCCTTTGGATACAAAAAGACCCTACAACCGTTGATGATGTGCTGTTCATCAATGCTTTAATTGATTCCATCGCAACAGACTATCAGATCGATCAAAGCAGAATATATGCTTGTGGCTATTCACATGGCGGTGAATTCACCTTATCATTGGGTTGCAGGCTAAACAGTAGAATCGCTGCCATAGGTGTGGTAGCCAGAACAATGCAAACCTACACCTACAACAATTGCACTTTGTCCCCTCCCACAGGAATTATAACCATCTTGGGAACCAATGATGACATTTCAAACTACAATGGCGTTTTTTGGGAAGGAACGCAGCTATATCTTTCTGCTGCTGAAATGCACGGTTTTTGGGCCGAGCAAAACAACTGTAATACTACCGCAACGGTTTCTAATGTACCCAATGTAAATACCACTGACGGATCCACTGTGGAACGACACGCTTGGTCCACCAACGCTGGCTGTACATACGTTGAGGAATTAAAAGTTATTGGTGGAGGTCACGACTGGCCAGGAAGTTTCGGAAACATGGACATTAGCGCTACGCAAGAAATCTGGCAATTTGTTTCTCGCTATAGTATTAATGGTCTGATAAGCTGTCTATCCACCTCAACCAGTGATCATCTACATAATAAATTCCAATTTCAAGTATATCCTAATCCAGCAGAGGATGTGATCACCATCGAAAATAACTTTTCAGAAACTATGGATTTTACCATATTATCCCCACTTGGTAATACCGTACTCAGCGGGCAAGTTGATGCTGATCTATCCACTATCAACGTTTCTGCCCTGCCGCCCAATATTTACTTTCTGGAAATTGAAAAACAAACTATCAAATTCATTAAAGTTAAATAACAACTCTTCGATAGACTTAAACAAACGTAGAATCGATCCATAAAATACTATCACAAGTATGGAATCTCTTTACAATTACATTGTGTTCCATTCCTTACCGTAATGCTTGCTCCATGACCATCCCTAGTAATTTGGTATTTTGCCTGCATGATGAATGCACATATTAAATCCATTATTCTCGAGCATACCGGTGCATCCGGAATATTTTCCATGGAAACTATCCAAGAGTTATGGAGTGGGTATGGAAAAATCATGCGGGTCGGACTTAAGAATGCATCCAGACCCAGTGTCGTCGTCAAGCACGTTCAATTCCCGTCTGCCAAAATGCACCCTCGTGGATGGAATACCCAATTTGC
>JABSSK010000194.1 GCA_013214265.1 Saprospiraceae bacterium
GGGAGGGCAAGCATCCGTTTTCGTTGTGAATCGACAATGGCCTATCTGGTTCGCTACTGGAAGCCGTATCCTTACGAATGTGAATGAGCCTTCGCTAGAGGCGGGAATTCCAGTTGAAATATTCCCTAATCCAGTACAAGACTACTTAACAATTCGCACCGTATTCTCTTCGCAGGGTACTGTACGCATTCGGGTAATAAATGCATTAGGTCAGGTTATTCGTCAAGTAGATAGCCCTTTTTTAAGCGGCAACTGGACTTATGAGTTACCAATGAATGCGATGCCTTCAGGTATGTATCGTATACAATTAGATACAGGAAAAGAATCGGCAACGCTGAATGTGGTCCGACAATAGATCATGTTTTGATACCTTTTATTTTGCAGGTCTTGAAAAAAGGAACGTACATAAATCATGTGCGTTCCCTTTTTTCTTCTGTATATTTCGCTAAAAATGATACACGAAACATCATCTGAGTGGAAAGGTGGGATCGCCTTTGAGCATACGATCCAAGGCTTTAAAATAGTAACAGGAGAAAATCCAGAAGCTGGGCTAGCAGGCCCCAGTCCAAAAAGGTTACTACTTGCTGGCTTAGCAGGTTGCACTGGGTATGATCTGGCCGAACTATTGCAGAAAATGCGCCAGAATATTACAGGACTACGCATCGAGGTTGAGGGTGATCAAACCGATGATCACCCTAAAGTATATCGGACCATCAAACTGGTCTACCATGTCTTTGGTACCAACGTGAAAATGGATAAAATCAAAAAAGCTATTGACTTGTCTCAGCAAAAATTATGTGGCGTTACTGCCATGCTGGAGCAGGGCAGTGAAATCTCATATCGGATAGAACTACATGATCCAGAATAGCCAAAATGCTTATCCTAATGGGATCATTTCTACAGGAAGACAAAATAAGATAGGAGGTAGCTACAAGAAAAGAATCTAATTAGGTGGGGGGACGCAGGAATACCAAAATTAATCCCATTAGAATGCTATATTAGCAAATAAAATATTGTATTAATTTTTTCGGTTAAAATAGCATCATTATTGGTTAAAAAGGAGGTAGCCTTCAGACTGGATTGAACCTAATTTTGTGCTTGAAAAGAGAACTTAAATAAAAAATCAAGCACATGAACGTTCCATTCATGAGAACTATATCCTTTGTTTTAATCATGACCTTTGTTAGTATATTAGGTTATGCGAATGACAATCAATTATCAAACATCGAGATTAATTCGGTGTATGGGCGCAAGTTGGTGGTTGACATGCACGACATGCATTCTACAGCACAGATCATTCTAATTAGTGGAGAAGGAAGCGCCGAACTTTTACGGGTAGAAGCTGAAGGCCCTGCTTTCGCAAAACAGTTTGATTTAAGTGGACTAGCATCAGGTCAATATTCTTTAGTCATTGAATATGGGATACGAGAATTAGCACAAGACATTGTTCTTGATGAAGAGAAAGCGTTTTTGAAGTTGAAATCTCGTGATATTTTCATCAAACCTATTGTTCGCCAATCCAACAAAGACTATGTTGATTTAACCATGATCAATAAGCGTATCGGTTCGGTTCAAGTAGAAATTGTCAATAGTAATGGTCGTATTGTTTATCAGGAGGAGATTAAGAATGTTCTCAAAGTTGAAAAGCGATATGACCTGCGAAAATTGTCTCCTGATACGTATGCATTGGTTGTTAAAACACCACGCAAGACATACATGGATTTTATTCAAAACTGGTAAACGAAAACATCTAGGATCGGGTGATTAGGGCCCGTTTCCAACGAAATGATACATCAGACACTCCCGCCTGGCACAGATCGTCAGGCGGGATTCTTTTTACACGGCTAGGGAACGAAGCTATCCGTTGGTCATTTTTAACAGCCTATGTATTGTTTGATGATTATCTCCATTTATAATAAGCTGGTACATTCCCGGATCTAAACTGGGCATTTGTAAGGTGGTACGAACAGACTGTCCTGCAAGGAGTATCTGGTGATGTGTCCATATTTTTTGACCCTGATTATTAAAAAGTTCGAAGGAAAAAGGTCCAGTTGTTGTTACATGTATAGTGGTGGTGATTGCCGAGGAAAAAGGATTTGGGAAGACCTGTCGCCCGATGGCTTTTTTAGGTACTGTATTCGTCACGCATTGTTGTCGCATCAACTGATAACTGCCCAGAGCCGATAGTCGACCATTTGCTTTGACCTTATTCTGAAAAGCAGGTAACTTTTCTGCACCAGCAATGATCCAGGTTTTGATGCGCAGAGCAAATTCCCTCGGATCGTTTATAGCATCTTTATTCTGGATATGGCAGAGGATGGCGTATAATAAAGCAATAGTTCCACTGACCTGAGGTGAAGCAAAAGAAGTTCCTCGAGTTACATGGCCATACCGATGATTGGAAAAAGTGGTAAAACTGCCTCGGCCAGGTGCTGCTAAGTCGACGGTATGATAACCATAACCAGTATCCGATGGGAGTTGGTCATTAAAATCAGATTCGGTAACTGTTATCAAGAAATCTGACGAACAACTGGTCGGTATATCTCCGGTTTGGTCGATATCAGCCGGCGCGTTGATGACGGAGCATACACTTAGAATACCTACTTCTCCTAACTTGTCAAATACTTCACACCAGATCGGATAATTGTCAGGTTGGCCATGATTAACACCAAAGGAGGCATTGGTAGCTACCACCAGAGCACCTTCTTGCCCTTGGGATTGGTTATATTTAGCTCGTAAATCCCGCAAATAAAGATATGCTCGAACAATTTGATGTTCGTAGTGTAAGCCACTCAGCGGGATAATCCCTGCTTGGTTTGTAAATCCGGCAATACCTATTTGATTATGGGAGTGGCCAGCTACCAGTCCAGCAACCTTAGTGCCATGTGCATCAGCTTGATGCATGGACGTTTCGGACTGGAAGTTCCAGCCCTTGAGGTCATCTACATAACCGTTATGGTCATTGTCGATATGATCATTAGGTGTTTCATCGGGATTTACCCAGAACTGAGTTGATAAATCCTTATGATATAGATCAAAACCTAGCTTTTCGAGTACACCTACCCAAATGGTTTTACGTTCGGTACGAGCATAAGTAAGGTCATTATTAAAAGCCCAGACTTCGGGTAAGCCAATGCGGTGGAGGTTCCATTGCTCCTCCCAGTATGGGTCATCGGGAACGCTTTGCCTAGATTCAATAGGCCGGTTCCATTGTACAAAACGAACACCAGGGTGTATTTTTAAGCTGTGGTACCAGTCCTCAAGGTAGTCGGTTGGAGGTACAAAGTAATAGTTATCCCGCTTAGAAATGGGTGTATACGGTAACTCGGCATAACTTCTGAACGGAAGATTACCTGATCCAAATACGGATATGGGGTCCACTTCAGGTTGTAAGGCAACCAAGATGCCCCATGTATTGGGTGGACTTTCTGCCGCAGAATGACCGGTTGTAATATTGCCCAGTGGATCTAGGAAAAGAAAAAGCAGGCTGAGAGCATAAAGACGCATGGTACCATTTTAGTCAACTATTGACAAAAAACGGGCCAAAAAATTAAGGTAGTCTTTTTATACTCCGGAATCTTTATTGACAGCCATTTTGATTCAATTCATTTATGTCAATGGTAGGGTCAATCGTTACATTATTGAAAACATACTCTAATTCTTGGTTTAAATCAGTGAGCGTCATTCCGACTATCCGTTCTATTTTTCTTATGCCGTTGCTCCATATTTTTTGAGTTCTTGATAAGCCAAAGCCATCAAAAATGAGTTGAAATACAACACCGGCATACATAGAGGTGGTTAAAGGATATTCTTCGGCACACACTTTATACTGAGTAACTAGTTGTTGGAAGCTACACGTTTCACCCTTTTGTCGGCCAATGGCAGCAATCTGATAAAGTGGATCTTTTATGGGTAAACAGCTGCCTTGGGCAAAAACTGCAGCGCCCTCAAACATGAGCAAATCATCAGGAACACCCCAAAAGTGAGTAGCTATAGTCTTAAAGAGGCTGCGCGTAAAATAAGGCTCACGTTCGCCATCCATCACAATAATGGCAAACCGCTCATCGGGAATCGTATATTCTCTTCTGGCCAGATCGGTGAGTTCCGCTACTTGCTCTTCATGGTCAACAAGTAAGAAATTGAGGGATTCATCGTACGATGGCTGCTGTAAAAGTGCCAGCACCTTGGCTTTACTTAATTCAATGATTTGGGCTGCTTCCGCTACAACTTCGGCAGCCTTGCTATCCGGTGCGTAGTAAATTCTGAACTGGCCTGTTTCCATCATTTTAGGCTGTAGTCCTTCTAGTAAGGCCATGGTTTCTACTGAAAATTCTTCATTTTTATAAGACACTTGTTGGCAACTGCTGAAGAAAAGTGTAATGCTGAGGACACAAAAAATGACATTGCGTTTCATGAAGAATCGATTTTGATTTAGGGTTAAAGATTAATGCATGTGGAAGGAGCCACCTGTTGTTTAATTAACTGCAATTATACGTATACCTAACGACTAACTATATATTATTCCTGCATATTGGTCTGAGATTTGATCGAATACATATTCAGTAACCAATAATGATGTTTTATGAATGTTCGGAATAAAGTTACTTTAATTGGCCATTTGGGCCAGGACCCAGAACTAGGCTCAACGCAGAGCGGAGATCCATATGCTCGTTTTTCTTTAGCAACCAACGAGTCCTTCCGCAATCGAGAGGGGGATTTGGTTGAAAAGACAGAATGGCATAAGTGTATAGTGTGGGGTAAGAAAGCGGAAACCGCAAAGAAATTTCTTACAAAAGGTAAAGAAATCGCTCTAGAGGGAACGTTGCGGTATCGTTCATACGAAGACCGGGAGGGTGTTCGGCGCTATTCAACGGATATTGAAGTAGCTAATTTTACGATGATCGGCAAAAAGGAACCAGCCTAGTTGAGGTTTATCGCGTTGAGGATTAGTCGGTACCATAGCTAAAATGAAGCAGTAGTTGTTCGGTAATTAATAACCGGACAACTATTTTTTCAACCATAGATGAAAGGGATTTGTATTTTAAGTGAACCTAATACACATACCCTATGACCGCATTGGAAAAAAGTCCAGTATTGATTGATCAGTTGGCCCGAATGGAGCTTTTTAATAATATTGACCATACCCATTTAGCATGGTTAGTTGAGCATTCGGATTACCACCTTTACCCTTCTGGGAGTTATTTGTTTGAGCCAGGGCAAGAGGTGGATTATATGACCATCATTATGCAAGGACGATTCCGGGTTCGTTTGAGAGGTGAGGGTGGAATGCGTGAGGTAGGTACTACTGAAGCTGGATCGCTTACAGGTTTGCTTCCTTTTTCCAGAATGACGCATACTCAGGCACAGGCATTCGTGCTAGAGGATTGTTACCTTTTACAATTACATAAGAGTAAGTTTGTTGATATGGTCAACGAGAGTTATGAACTTACTCAGTGTTTAGTAGCCCAAATGTCAAATCGTATTCGGGAGTTTTCCAATATGCGATTCCAGAATGAAAAGTTGATGGCCCTAGGACGTCTTTCGGCAGGGTTGGCACACGAACTGAATAATCCAGCGGCCGCTATGGTGCGATCTGCTGATGAATTATATCGTAAAATTCATAAGTCACCTGAGCAATTTAAGCGAGTCATTTCTATTGATATTACACCCGATCAAACCGATGAAATTAATGCGGTGTTATTCGATAAAATTGAAGCGGGCCAACAGAAATATTCGCTCATGGATCGGCAGGATGCCTTTGATGAAGTGCTGGATTGGCTCGATGATAGGGACGTCGAGATGGCTGATGATTTTGCCGATACATTTGTGGATTTTGGTATTACCACAGATGATTTGGAACATATAGGTAAGATTATCAATCCTACTGATTTATCCGCTATTCTGGGGTGGATAGAAAGTACCCTAAGTCTAGAAAAGCAGGTAGAAGACATACGACAGTCTGCTGATCGAATCTCCGAATTGGTTACTTCCGTAAAAAGTTACTCTCATATGGATCGGGGTACGGGTATGGAACCAACCCAATTGGAGAAAGGGATTCGCAGCACACTGATGATGTTGAAGCATGAGATTAAAGATCGGCAGATTGAAGTGGTTTATGATTTTCCGGCATCCGCACCTGATATTCATGGTTATCCGGGCGAGCTTAATCAGATTTGGACCAATCTGTTCATCAACGCAATGGACGCTATGAGTCCGGGAGGGAAGCTAAGTATAACCATAGAATGTACAAAGGCGTTTGTGCAGGTTGCGGTAGCTGACACAGGTCATGGAATACCAGATGATATTGCATCTAAAATCTTTGAACCTTTTTTTACAACTAAAGAAATAGGGCAGGGAAGTGGTATGGGCCTGGATATTGTAAAACGTATAGTAGACCGCCATCAGGCAAATATTCGGGTCAATTCCAGTGATAAAGGAACTACTTTTACACTTTCATTTCCTGTGTTTGATCAAAAATAATCGATAATAACCATATGGCAAGTTCAAAAAAACCTATTCTTTTCTCTCTAGATGATGATCCGCAAGTTTTGCGTGCTATTCGTAGTGATCTACGGGGGAAGTATCGCAAGGATTTTCGAATTATCAGTTCAGAATCAGCAAGTGAAGCCTTAGCTTCTCTGCCTGAGTTGAAAAAACGTGGGGAAGAGATTGCCTTATTCTTATCGGACCAAAGGATGCCCGAAATGTTGGGTGTTGACTTTTTACGGGAGGCGAAGACAATCTTTCCGGAAGCACGTCAGGTGCTCCTAACTGCTTATTCGGATATTGAAGCCGCTATTCGTGCGATCAATGAAATACAGCTTGATTACTATCTGATCAAGCCCTGGAATCCGCCAGAAGAAAAATTATACCCTGTACTTGACGATTTGTTGGATCAATGGTGGGCACAATACCGCCCCGCATTTTCGGGAATCCGTATTGTAGGATATCAGTATTCTCCAAAGTCTCACGCACTGAAAGACTTTTTAAGTGGAAACCTGAGGCCATACCAATGGATTGATATCGAGCCACAGCCTGAGGCCAAGGAATTATTATCCTTACATACCTTGGATACCAGTGATCTTCCGGCCGTTTTTATGGAGGACGGTTCAGTCTTGCGCAACCCCGATGTACGTGCTTTGGCCAGCAAAGTGGGAATGAATCCGCAGGCCAAGTCTGACATTTACGATGTCGCTATAATTGGTGCGGGCCCTGCCGGACTAGCTGCTGCTGTATACGGCGGATCAGAAGGGTTAAAGACCTTATTAATTGAAAAGCGGGCTCCGGGCGGACAAGCAGGTACCAGCTCTCGCATTGAGAATTATCTGGGTTTCCCCAAAGGACTTAGCGGACAGGAGCTTACCCGTCGGGCTCTAACTCAGGCTACTCGTTTTGGTATGGAGTTCCTGTCGCCACAGGAAGTTAAAAGCATTACAACAGAAGGCGAATACAAAAGGCTTACTTTGGGTGACGATAGCGTTGTTCATGCTAAAGCTGTCGTCATCACAACTGGAGTTGATTACCGAAAACTTCCAGCAGAAGGCTTAGATAAGTTTGCGGGTGCAGGTGTTTATTATGGGGCAGCAACTACCGAAGCTTTGAGCTGTAAAAATAAAAATGTATTCGTTATTGGTGGTGGAAACTCTGCTGGGCAGGGGGCCGTGTACCTTTCTCAATTTGCTCGAAAGGTCACGATCTTAATCCGTAAGCCCGACCTTACCTCTTCGATGTCTTCTTATTTAATTGATCAAATCAATGGGATCGAAGCTATTGAAGTCATTGGTCGCAGACAAGTTACGCGGGCTATTGGTGAGCAGTATCTGGATGCGATTACCATTCAAAACTTGGATGATCATTCCGAGGAAAATATTGAAGCTGGTGCAGTATTCGTTTTTATTGGTGCGAGACCATACACCGACTGGCTGGAAGGGCAACTGATACGTAACCATAGGGGGTATCTCGAAACAGGAAGGGATCTCACCCGCCATCCAAGTTTTCGAAAATTATGGAAACGAGAGAGAGAACCCTTTTTGCTGGAAACAAGTGAGCCAGGTATTTTTGCTGCCGGTGATGTTCGATCAGGTGCTATGAACCGAGTAGCTTCCGCCGTTGGGGAGGGAGCAATGGCCATTAAGTTTGTTCACGAATATTTAGCAGAAACGTAAAGAGCAACTGGTCATGTGATGTTGGCGTCTATTCCTGCCCAGCGCAGGCGCCTGTTTCCCATTTGGTTACTCCAGCATTGCGTGCCATGCAATCATTACCATAGGTTTTTCCATCACAACCACATACAGGCTCGTATTGCATAGTGCAAACAGCTGCAGGGTTAATTAAAGATTGATCAATACAGCCTTCTGCAACTGTACTTAATTTGGGGGTACAGGCAGCTAAAAAAGCAGTGATCATAAAAAGACATAAGGTTCGGAAGAGGTTCATATTGTGGAATTTTTGATCATCTATTGCCTTAATTTATCTATTTTTTTTGAAACAGATTCAGGAATAGGGCTAGAAATGGGCTTTTGTATCTAAGGACTTACTCCTTTATACTATTCTATAAGCGTATTTGCGGTTGTTTATCACTAGTGTGGCCCTGTGAAAGACAACCCTTTCGTTGTGGACCATATTTTTTGCTATAGCCAAAAATTAGTGCGTTGATATAACATACAGACTTGTAGAAGGGGGAAGGTGCAATGATCAGATCCAAATACTTTTCGAACCTGTGC
>JABSSK010000195.1 GCA_013214265.1 Saprospiraceae bacterium
CCATCCGACCCCTGGCCCTGGGCCGAAAGAATTATCTGTTTGCCGGATCTCATCAGGGCGCTCAACGGGCAGCTATGATGTATACCTTCTTCGGCAGCTGCAAAGCGCTGGACATAAACTCATGGGAGTGGTTACAAGATGTACTCCAACGTATCCCCGAACATCCCGTGAACCAGATCCAGGACTTATTACCAAATCATTGGAGCACTACAAATCATACAAGTAAAACGTAGTTGCTCGGACGCTTACGTTTAATCGCTAAAACTAAAGTGACATATAAAAATCAAACGGCAGTAATAAACGGAAAAGTAAGTGTTTAAAATTCGCTACTATTCTTATCCTCGGCCGTTGTGCTTAATATTGAAAAAACTCAGGCAACCATATGACAAAATTATACGTCTATTAAATAAAGGAATTTCTAATCATCTTTAAAATGGGCAAAACGCACTATTTCATTTCACTATTGTTTATAATTATAAGTCTAAAAACATACTCTCAATCTATTAAAAGAATAGATAATTCCATAATATCTACCACAGCTTTAGATAATGAAATTAAGCGTTTAAAGAAATTAGGAGATGTTCACGGACTTACAGTTTCTATAGTTACTAAGGATAGCATTTTTTTTCAAAAGGCATATGGCTCAAGAAATCTGAAAGAGAAACAACCTCTTAAAACCTCACACAATTTTTATGTGGCCTCCCTGTGTAAACCTCTGTTTGCATTTGTTGTAATGAAATTAGTTGATGAAGAAAAGATTGACTTAGACAAACCTTTGGTAGAGTATCTTGAAAATCCAATATATTCCTATGAATTCCAACACGATTATGAAAACTATAAAGATTTAAAAACCGACAAAAGATATGAGAAGATAACTGCGAGAATGTGTCTGTCCCATACAACCGGATTTCCGAATTGGAGATATATCGGAAACTCTGGTATTAATATGGAAAAACCACTAGAAATAGAATTTGAACCTGGAACTTTTTACAATTATTCAGGAGAGGGCATTCAATTGTTGCAGTTTGCTGTTGAACAAATAACGGAAAAAAGGCTGGAAGAGCTCGCACAAGAATATGTTTTCCAACCGTTGGAAATGGATATGACAAGTTTTCTTTGGCAAGAAAAATTTGATTCAAATTATGCTGTTGGTCATTATAAGAAAAGGAAAACACTAAAGCGCAGAAAGAGAAACGTAGAATATGCTGCAGGCAGTATGGATACTACACCTGAAGATTATGCAAAATTTATCCAAGCTATGTTAGCCCAAAAAGGCCTAAGTAAAAATACTTATAATGAATTTTTCGAACCACAAATCCGTATTGAAAGTAAGCAACAGTTCGGTAAAAACAGATTAGCAAAGACAACTGAAAATAATGATATTGAATTAAGCTACGCATTAGGTTTCGGAATCTATAAAACACCTTATGGAAAAGCAGTCTTTAAAGAAGGACATATTCAAGGTTGGGAACATTACACAGTATTTTATCCATCACGTAACCTTGGGATTGTGATAATGTCCAACAGTTCCAACGGAGAAAGCATTTTTAAAGAATTAGTTGAAATTTCTTTGGCAGATAAATGGATGCCTTGGTATTGGGAGAATTTCATACCTTATGACTATAAAAAATACTAAGCACAGCAATGGCTATAGGTAATTGCTTGTTCTCGCCTACTTCTGAAAATCCTTGCGGATTTTCAGCTTGGTGTGTACTTGCAAAGTTTCGTGCTAACCCACGCAACTACTCATAGCCGAGACCGTTAGAGAGCATTGAAAAAATCAGTTTATAATGAAAAAGATACTTAATCTTTTAATCATTCCTTTATTAAGTTTTTCTTCTTGTGCCATAAATAAAGAAGAACAAGGTCGAAGAATTGAGTATACAATACCAGAGAACACCCGTATTGATTTAGTCAATACAATCAATCAAATGAGTGCGATGGACAGTAAATATCGTTCTGTAATCCAATTGGGGACACTTGACAAATCTATATTAAATAAAGTAAAAGAATTAAGCAAAGCAGGAGATATAGATAAATACATAGCTTTTACAAACTCCATAAATAGGACAATTACGGAAGCTCAAGAGGATTCCTTAAAACGCTTACAGGATACGCTAGATTATCAAAATTATCTCCAAGTAAAGTCTATAATTAATCAGTATGGCTATCCATCAACAGATAGATTAAAAATAAAGGCAGATAATTTTAGCCCAATATTATTGCACTTTCCCGAACAAATAAATCCAAGTGATTATCTGGAAGAAATGTCAGTGCTGCTAACTAAAGAAGTAAATGAAAATAGGATGAAAGCTATTTCATACGCTCGTTTCTATGATAATATTATTACAAGATTTCTCAATAAACCACAAAAGTATGGAACAGTAAAGAAATTCAATATAAAGACAATGACACCTGGTTTTCCAGAAATAGAAGATATTGAGGAAACCAATAGACTAAGAAAAAAATTAGGCCTACCTGAGTTAGAAGAAGGTGAATACCAGATAGCTAATAAAATGAAATAACGCCAAAAATATATTGAAGTAAAATGCTCTCTAACATTATGTATAGGCAATAGCGGCTTAAGTGATAAAACGAATATAGGAACATCAATAAAAGTTAATTCAAAACCGAAAGGTTTGTGAGTATAAAAACAGCTAATACTTATACACAAAACCGTTAGAGGCCATTACATTTTGCTATCGCCTGAGCAACTTGACTGAATTTAAAACAGAGTAAGCCTTGCCACAAATAGACCGAAACTGGCTTACACTAGCCCATCAACAAAAGGCTACGCTGAAAGGATGGGTGACTCGTCACAAGTTGTGCCCATAAAAGCGATGGTCACCCTATATTGTTTTTTGCCAACCCGCGTTTATCGCTCGTAGCATTTTCGCCCACACCAACAGCCTTCATTATTTCGTTCTGGTCATTCGTTTCGTACGTATAAACACACGCAGAACATAGATAAATTAAAAATAAAAACGGCCTCTAACACAGTGCAACTGTCACATGGCATACAGGTCATTAGCTGCCGAGGGTCTCATAGGAGATAATCGATAAAATATTATATTGATGGAAATAATGCGTGTAATGCCACGGCAGTTGCACGGAACGTTGTACGAAATAAAAGAAATTAGAAGACAATTAATATACAATGAAACATGAATTTAAAATATTGGCCTATGATTCAAATTGGAAAGAACTATATCTAAAGGAAAAAGAAAATTTAGTTAAAATATTCAATAGCAATTTAAATTCGATTCACCACATAGGAAGTACTGCAATTCCAACTACCAAAGCTAAACCTGAAATTGACATTTTAATCGTAGTTAAAGAAGATTTGAATATTGAAAAGTATAATCCGCTCATTGAGAAACTAGGATATGTAGTTAGAGGTGAATGTTTAGAAAGTGGTGGAACACCTGGACGA
Source organism: Saprospiraceae bacterium (assembly GCA_013214265.1). Taxonomy (GTDB): domain Bacteria; phylum Bacteroidota; class Bacteroidia; order Chitinophagales; family Saprospiraceae; genus DT-110. Next base: position 3,434 of record JABSSK010000195.1, read on the forward strand.
TTTTATTATAGTAAAGATATTAATAACAAAAGGACGCATAAATTACACATTTGTAAAATTGGACATGCTGATATACTTTCAAAATTGATTTTCGTAAAATATCTAAACAACCATAAAAAAATAGCTTCGGAATATGCTAAATTAAAAATAGATCTTTCCGTAAAGTATAATTATGGAAGAAGTATTGAAAAATACCTTATGGGTAAGAGTAATTTCATAACCAAAGTATTGAATATGGCCAGAACAGAAAACAAAGAATGGAAATATGAAGATTTCTTATGAATTTTTTGCATTACTTCTCAATAGATAAAACTTATAAAATGAAGTATGGAAAATATGAATACGAAAGGATTTTCCTATTAGATAATGATTGCTTGAGGAATAAGAGAATAGAATCTACGAAAAAGATCAAGGACAAATATCTCAAAGACACAAATTTGCGATTAAGAGAAGTCAAAGAAAACAATAGTATAAAATTCAAACTAACCAAAAAAGAAAAACTAAATCCAGATAAAAAAGGAATTCTAAAACTAAATACCTTGTACTTAACAAAAAGTGAATTTGACAAATTCTATATTTTTGATGGATTTGAGATAAAGAAGGAGAGACACATGATTCAAGTAGATCAGATAAGAATTGGAATTGACAATATAATTCTAAGTAATATGAGCTTATTTATTGCAGAGGTCGAATTTGAGACTGAAGATAAAATGAATACTTTTTCAATGCCTCTATCCTATATAAAGGAAATAACAGGGGAAAAGCAATATAGTGGGTTTGAATTAGCGAAAGTATATTCAAAAAGTAAATAAATTCGTACAACAATGGTTACAACGACCATGGCAGCCACTAACGCAGGCTGCCACGTCGTGTAGCCAAACCGTTGTGCGTAATTAAATATGACCGAACATTTACCATATAACGAAAGGCTGAATCATCCCCATGATTTTGAAGTTGAGTACCGAATACTTTCCGAAAGTGAAGGTGGACGAAAAACCCAAGTTGGACAAGGAATTAGATGGGATTTTTGGTATCAGTTCGAAGGAATGCATGAAAAGAATCAGCTATGGATGATCTGGCCTGAATTTCTTGATGCAGAGGGAAAAGTGATTACTCAAAAAGATAAGATTATTGCTTCTTCCGGTAAGGCCAGAATGTGGATAGTAAATGAAGGAATGAGAAAGTATCATCAAGAAAAAATTAAAATTGGATTGGAAGCAAATGGACACGAAGGAGGCAGAATTGTCGCAAAATATAAAGTATCCAAAATTGTAGGCTTAATGACGAATCCAATAAAAGAAATAGAAAAATAAAAACTACGCACAACAAGAGCTATAAAGCATAGGCCTAACCTACCAAACCGTTCCTACGCTTCATAGCCAGAACGTTGTATGCCATTGGAGAAAAACCGTAACAATTGTCCTATTACATCGTCAAAACTAAAATGAAGTAATAAAACCAAATAATCTATGATTGACACAAAACAAAAACAATTGATTAAAACTGCAAGAATAACTGGCGTATGGTATTTAATGATGGCTATTTCAGGGATTTTAGGTTTTATGGTCTTTCATTCTCAAATTTTTGTATCTGGTAACCCTGAACAAACGCTAACGAATTTAATAGAATTAGAATCTACTGCAAGAATTAGGTTGCTTTTAGAGTTTGCTATTGTAATATCTCAAGCCCTTACCGCAGTTTGGTTTTACAAATTGTTTAAAGATAGTTATGAATGGGAAGCTTGGACTCTAGGTATATGGGGAATGGTGAATGCTTTAGCCATTATGATAAGTGCAATTTCAATCGCCTCTTCCATAGGTGTTGCTAATTCTGATATAAGTGCTACGGAAGACAAAGTTTTACTAATTCAGGGCTTTCAAAATATAATTTCAAATGCTTGGGGTATTGGAGGTCTTTTCTTTGGGCTTTGGCTATTTCCTATGGGATACATAGTCATCAAATCAAAAAGAATGCCTGTCTGGTTAGGAAGAGTTATTGTTTTAGGTGGTATTGGCTATCTAATTAGCACCGTTATCCGCTACGCAGGTATCGATTTTAGCTTCAATAGTTTTCTAACTCTACCGGCAACCATCGGAGAATTTTGGATGATAGGTTATTTACTGATTTTTGGCATAAGACCTATGAACGAGTAAAATTAAATTAAAACGGCACACAACAATGTGTATAGTGCATACCCTGCGGGCCACGCATCATACACTAAACGTTAGGGGCAAGCAAGAAAGGACGCACCTGAGGAGATAAGAACAATGAAATTGACAGAATCACAAAATATTGCTATTAAAAATGTCACTGAATATATCAATGAGAGAAAAGATAAATACATTGATATGGCAGAAATGATTTTATATCAATCAAATATTGATAATGATATTTTTAAAGAGTATTGTGAAAACGTGATTAAATATTCACAAATTGCTTTGCATTTTCATCCCGACCGCATATTTTCCAAGGACACAAACGTAATTGAAGGAATGCTTCAATCAGGAATATATAAAAGTCAGTATGAAACGAATATTTCTGCAGGAAGTGTTTCTGCATATAGTGGTGAAAATCGTGATAATTGGGAAGGGGAAATTTTTAAAGGAGCATATCAGTTCGCAAAACCATCGGAACGCCCGAAGTATGGTTCTCTTAACTTGACAATGACAGAAGATGGTCCTTCACCAAGATTTGGTTCATGCTATTTTTTACTAAAACCAGAAGTTAAGAAAAGAGCAACTTTTACTTATGGAGACACATATGATTCTCCCCAAGAATTAGGAACAATTGACAATTTTGAATTAATAAATGCAGGAATATTAAAAGATTTGTTTATACGAGGAGCTGCTTTAGGTGAGAAACCTATGAATGTCATTGATTTCTTGAAATTAGCAAATAGACTTCTTCCTCAATCATCAGATTTTAATAAATATAGGAAAAGTTCAAAAAATCTTGACTTTTATGTAGAAGCACAGGTTCACGGGGATATCTCACTTGAGAAAGATATTGATAGCTTAGTTGTTGATTTTTCTTATTGGAGAACAGACGTAGCAATTCAATTAGAAGCTCTGTGTGAAAAATATGGCATTGAGTTAAAATGGAATTCAGGTTTGGAATTAGATGTTTCTGAATTTCCGAGTAATTTTCGAGGAGTAAAAGTTCCATTTTATGCAGAGAAGTATGGAATTGATGGAAAGTTGAATGCTTATTTGATTGGCAGGGCATCAAAGCAAATGAATCAAGAGCATGATAATTTACAGATGTTGAAATATTTGTGGCATTGTATTGTAAGATTTGGTAAGGAAATAAAAATGCCAGCCCCTAACAAAAAATATACGTAATGCGGGTAGATGCGAAAGATTTGAAACTAGTAACATTAATTAAACATTGTATTGGTTTGATAGCTTGGAGCTTTGAATTCCCGCACTCCGCATATTCAGACCGTTGCCAGTAATTTAAATCAACATCGAGAAACAATCGAATAAATGGATGAATTAGTTTTGGAACTTCTAAAAAAGGCAGGAAAATTTTCCGAGAAAGAATCTATCCTTTTAAAAAAAGAACTTCGATACAGAAAACTAAATAAAGATGACTATTTACTTGAGAAAGGTAATACTTGTTCTTCTTTGAGTTTTATAATTTCAGGCAGTTTTTATCAATACAGTGTTGATTTAGAACTCAACAAAAATATTATTGACTTAAATATTAGTAACGATTGGGTTATTAATCATAGAAGTTTTACCACAAGAAAACCATCAGAATATTCAATTCAAGCTTTTGAAGATAGTTCTGTCTATGAGCTTTCAATAGATGCGATACATAGACTTATCGCTCAATCTCAATCTTTCCTACAAATGGGAAAAATATTAGAGGAATCAACTTCGAGAATTGATTTTTTTGATAATCAAAATACGCCTGATGAAAAGTATAGTTTTATTCTTGAAAATAAGCCAAAACTACTTCAGGTATTTCCTCAAAAAATGATAGCGTCTTATCTTAAAATTACACCTGAAACATTAAGCAGAGTTAGAAAAAGAATTAAGTGATTTCTTGATTTCAATCAAGTGTTTCATTCAGACAATCCATAGATATTTGTGTTCATCAAAACATCAAATAAATGGAAAGGCATTTTTACAAAAGCACAAGTATCTCTCTTATTTTAGGAGCATTATTAATTATCATAACTATGGTTTTGCATCCAAGTGGTGGAAGCATTGAATACATCATTAAAATATCTAAAACAATTACAATAGCTCATTCGTTAGCTATTTTTAGTTTGCCAATAATATTGTTTGGATTTTACGGACTTACAATAAGGCTTTTAGATAAATGGAAATTATCAATATTAGCATTTATCATTATATCCTTCGGACTCTTTTCAGCAATGCTTGCAGCAGTTATTAACGGATTAACATTACCCTATTTTTTGAATAAGTATTCAGAAAGGTTAGACGAAAATATTCGAGTATTAAAACCTATTACCAATTATAGTTTTTCGTTAAATGTACCTTTAGATTATGTTTTTATTGTTACTTGTTGTTTAGCAATAATCGTCTACTCTACAATAATTCTCATCGAAAAGAAGTTCCCAAAATGGATTGGCTTTTTAGGAACTTTTATAGTTCTGTTTTCAATTGTTGGAGTATTGACTGGTTTTATTTTTACGAGCTTAACAGGTTTTAGAGTCTTTACATTCAGCATAGCAGCTTGGATTTTGTCAAGTGGAATATTACTGTATAAATCAAATAAATGAAAGTTCTAATATTTGGAGCATCTGGTTCAGGAACAACAACGCTTGGAAAAGAAATTGAAAAAAGAACTGATTTTAAGCATTTGGACGTTGACGACTATTACTGGAAAAAAACAAATCCGCCATACCAAGAAAAAATACCATTGAATAAACGGAATGAAAATCTAAAAGCAGACTTCGAAAAATATAAGAATGTTGTAGTAAGTGGTTCAATGGTAAGTTGGGGAAAAGAGTGGGAAACAGCTTTTGATTTGGCCATTTTTATCCGATTGGAAAATACTGTAAGAATGGCACGATTGAAAAAACGGGAAACTCAACGTTACGGAGAAAAACTTCTGACCGACAAAAAAATCCTAAAGAACTCAAATGAATTTTTGGAATGGGCAAACCAATATGAAAATCCAAATTTTAAGGGGCGTTCTTTAAAAATCCACAACAATTGGATAGAAATGCTAGATTGTAAAATTTTAAGATTAAATGGCGCAACTGAATTGAGCAACAAAGTGGAAAT